>JALZUV010000296.1 GCA_023301245.1 Rickettsiales bacterium | reverse complement strand
GCAAGACAAGGCTCCGACATCGAAAAGTCCACCGTAGTGAGCTCTGCAAAGAAGGAATTCACACCAGAACAAGCTCAAGCATGTTCTATTGAAGCAATGTTAAATGGCGAGGAATGCGAAGCGTGTCAGTGAAATATTCCTTTATAGCTACTTACCAAAGCAGAATCAGGAAAATTAAGACATAGTAAAATCATGGGGCTCTTCGATTCAGGCGACACGGTCAAAAAATTTGAATACCTTGAGTCTGAACGCAAAAAACTGTGGGCTGAATTACGGACCGCGCAGGAAGAACTTAAAGCCACACTTCCAGCGATAAAGACCCTCCAGGAAGAAGTTAAAAGTAAGACTTCGGATTACGAAGAATCAACTAAACAGTCGGCCTCAGCTGCTAGTGAGGCTTTAGAGAAGATTCAACCCTTGGAGACTCAGGTGAATAATATTCATGCTGAAGTTCTAAAGCAGAAAAAGGAAGCTGATGAAGCGGTTTCTGAACTCGGAGCTATAGCGACGCAAGCTGCACAAGCTCGCGCAAAACTTGCTACGTTTGAGGAGACTTTAGAGGGGGTTTCGGCTCGTAAGGTCGAAGTTGATCAGACCATTTCAGAACTCGATAGCCAAGGGCTCCAACTTAAATCTAAGCTGGTAGATGCTGATAAAAATACCGAAGCCCTCTCAGACTTGTTCACTAAAAGTGATTCGTTTTCCTCAAAAATTGGTGCCACCCATACAAAAGTAGTCAAGCAGGGACAAGAAGTAGCGGATTTGCACGACGAGGTCTTCGGTTATATATCGACCGACGGTGAGACAAAAGAGGAGACTCAGGTCCCTGGCCTTAAGGCCGAACTCGACTCGACGTATAGCGGGCTAAAGTCGGACATCCAAAACCTGAATTCTACACTCGAAGATATTCAGAGTGAGCAAAAAGTGGCTTTCGAGTCGTTTAAGAAAGGGAAGGAGAAGGAGTTTTCAGAGGTGAGTGATAGAATCCGAAGTCTCCTGCCAGATGCAATGACTGCTGGTCTAAGTAGCGCCTATGAAACTAAGCGTGAAAGTGAGGAAGACGCAGGTGCCGAAGCTGTGAAAATGTTTGGCAAATCTATTCGAAATCTGACGCTGGTTTCCCTTATCCCAGCAGTTGTAAGCCTTTATTCTTTTTTGGTTGAGCAAAAGAGTCTCGATCAGGTCATAGTGAATATTCCACAGGTGTTGATGGCGATTCTTCCTATCTATGTACCTCTTTTGTGGTTTGCTATTTCTGCAAGTAAACGAATCAAGTTAGCCAAGCGCCTTACAGAGGAATATGCCCACAAAGAAGTTTTAAGTAAGACTTTTGAAGGGCTATACACTCAGGTTGACGAGTTGCCAGATGACGAAACTTCGAATGAACTACGGATCAAGCTTCTGACTAATATGGTTTCTGTAACCTCTGAGAATCCAGGTAGGCTGATTTCTGACTATAATAGTTCCGACAATCCTATTTTTGATAGATTGAGTAGAAGGAGTCACGAAGTGTCGGACTCGATGACCGTTAGAAAGAATCCAATCGTATCTCCTGCCGCTGAGATTCAAAGCGTTAACAGTTCAGATGATGTTGATTAGCCTAAGATTGGGGGGCGCTAGACAGTAATGCTGCCCTCCATTTGCGAGGAATGTAGATACGGTGCTAAATGAAACATGCTAGGAATGTTTTAATGCTTATTTAAAGTAATTTATTTTCAGGATATGCCAATGTCGCCAATAGCCGTCTTTGAAGACGAGCTAGATACTCAATTTGAAGAGAGCTCATTGATGGATCTCCCTTATCCCCAGGCCGTATGGCATCTTTTTTCAGCAGCTGAAGATTTGCTCTTCCAGCTCCAGCGGAAGAATCCGCTGACTGATAGGCAGCTGGAAGCGTTCTCTGATAATATGATAAATGCCATTACTCACCCGATGCGTTGCTTGCTTGAAAGGCAGCACGAAGAGGGCGAGGGCGGGGAGAGACAGATAGAAAGTGTTCGTAGCCCTAGATTTGATCAAGATGCAAAGAGATGGCTCGAAGTGAGTCGTGACTACAACTCCTTCAGTATAATATTTCCGTTATGGCATCGGAAAAAGATTGATCTTGAAGTCGTAGATGGTGAATTAATACCTAAAATTAATCAGGGCAATGATTTCTCATACGAAGCCTATAATTTAATCGTAGGGAAAGATGGCGGGGAGGCAAGAGATCCAAAGGATCAGTATCCGATAGGATCGGAAGAGGTCTTCAAATATATAGTTAGTAACCTTAAGGTGAAAGGGGCCACATTCGAGATGTTGATTAACCCTAGACTGGCAAAAACCCTCAGCAATCATTGCTCGCCACAATTTTCGAGAGCCTATATTTTGCCTGAAGGATGGAAATCCACAAAGTTTACGGTAGCAGATTTTAGAACCGTCTTTACGATGATTCAGTCATTAATGGCAGGTCATTTTATGGCTAAGCAAATTGCGATAAATTTGGGCGTTGAGTCTATGGCGTATGATTCAGGCGTTATTTTGATGCCCCTACATTCACTTACAGCGCGACTAGTGCGCTACACTGGAGTTCAAGAGAGCTCGATAGTGTCTATCTTAGAATTTATTACATTTGGTAGCCAAGGAGTTCGTAACCCTGACATCGCGACACAACCTTTGATCCTTTTCGAGAGTGGTATATGCCTTCTCGCTCCTGTGGTTTGGCTTAATGTGGATTCCGAGAGGAATCTTTGTGTTTTACTAAACCAAGTTCCAAGTGAGCGTAAATTGTATTCTAGATTGGTTCAGGACAAAGAGGATTCGCTAAGAGGAAAAGTGATGCTCGAACTCGCCGAGCTAGGTCTTAGGTTTGAGAGTGGAAATTTAGCTAATACTGATCTCGATTTGGCTGTTATCGACGACGACAAAAAATTGTGTATGATCTTTGAGCTTAAGTGGTTTATCGAGCCTGCAGAGGCGCGAGAGGTGGTTCAACGATCAGAGGAGCTGATAAAGGGCGTAGCGCAGTGTAAGAAGATTTTGGAGCTATTCAAAAACGGAGATAGCAAACTTATCAAAGAAATTCTAAAAATTGATAGGGAGTATACCGTCCACGCTGGAGTAGGTTCTAGAAACTGGATAGGACATCATAATATTCAAGATCCAGAAATTCCAATTATTAAGATAATGCAATGGGTGAAGAAGGTGAAGGAGCTTGGGGGGTTGTCAGCGAGTCTAGAATGGTTGATGGGGCGGGAATATCTTCCGGTAAGAGGAGTAGACTTTGAGCCTTTCAAGCGCTCCCTTCAGGTTGGGGTTTGTAAGGGGCAATGGTATGAATTTAAGCTTTCTGAAAACATTGATTAGAGCAAAAATATGCTAGGCATGAATGGCACGAAGTTAAGAGCCATTTCAGCTCGTAAATCATTGGGAAATCAAAGGTTTTCGGGGCTATGGCAAACTACTCGAAGATCTCAGAACCTCATTACTACCA
>JALZUV010000295.1 GCA_023301245.1 Rickettsiales bacterium | reverse complement strand
GGAGATTCTGGCAACTCCCAAGCTGCTTTCCATATAGAGGGAATTACATTTGGTGATGGAAATGGGGAATCGATTGCGGCCGCAGGGGATGTGAATCGCGA
This sequence comes from Rickettsiales bacterium, assembly GCA_023301245.1. GTDB lineage: Bacteria > Pseudomonadota > Alphaproteobacteria > Rickettsiales > JALZUV01 > JALZUV01. The sequence continues at coordinate 2,952 of JALZUV010000295.1, read as the reverse complement.
TGGTTTTGCTGATATTATTATTGGTGCACCACAGGTTAGTAGCGATAGTGATATCCGTGACGATGTAGGAGCAAGTTACGTGGTATTTGGTAATGCTTCAATGACGGCTACAGGTTCATTAAACCTAGTGAATTTAAATGGCTCTAATGGCTTTGCGTTAGAAGGTGTTGCTGCAAACGACCAAAGCGGCAGTTCAGTTGCAGGTGCGGGCGATGTTAATGGCGATGGTTATGATGATATTATTATTGGCGCTCTTACAGCTGCCCCCGCTGGAATTAGATCAGGGGAAACTTATGTGGTGTTTGGTAAGCCCGTAGGTTGGGCTTCTACCCTTGCACTTGCGAGCCTAGATGGCGATAATGGCTTTAAACTCAATGGAATTCGCGCGGACGATAATAGCGGTTTCTCTGTCGAAGGTATCGGCGATATGAATGGCGATGGCTATGACGATATTATTATTAGTGCTGTAAAGGCTAGCCCTAATGGCAATAGCGCTTCAGGTGAAAGTTATATCATTTTTGGTAAGGCAGCTGGCTGGACACCAGCCGTTGAACTTTCTAGCTTAAATGGCACGACAGGTTCTGTCCTTAATGGGGTGAATGCAAATGATCTTTCTGGGCTCTCTGTGGCGGGTGCTGGCGATGTTAATGGCGATGGTTATAAAGATATTATTATTGGCGCTGTAGGTGCTGATCCGAACGGAAATTTCTCAGGCGCGGCTTATTTGGTTTTTGGCTCGCCGCAAGCGCTTTCAGCCTCGTATAATTTAAGTGCATTATTAACGCCAAACCTACTATGCGAAGGGTGCGACCCTAGTTGCGCAAGTGCGTGTAATGGCACAACATGGCAACAACGTGCCTGCAAATATGGCTCATGCGCTATTATTAATACGGTAGAAGACTCGCCTAAATGTGGTCCTGCAGTACCTGCCGTATGTAATGTATCTTGCGGAGGCTCTTATAACCCAAGCCCTGGGGATGTCTGTACGGATGGAACCATTTATGCGGGAATAACGCCTGATGGTAATGTATGTATGTATACCACTCCTGCCGATACCTCGTTTACCGGTTGGGCGACTAATAGTGTGGATACAGGTGTTGATGATGAACATACTGGTAAAACAAACACTGATAGTTTAGTGGCCTTAGGTGCTGCCACGTATCGTGCGGCAGGGGTGTGTGATGCATTGGCTGATGGTGTTCATGAACGTGACGATTGGTATCTTGGCGCTTTAGATGAAATGCATGAAGTGCGTACTAATGCTACAGCGATTGGCGGCTTTACTAGTGCGGCTAACTATTGGACTTCGACTGAAACCGAAGATGACTTGACTGTTTATGCGGTACAGATAGGTAATACTGTCGCGCAAGAAATTACAAAAACAACCGCCATTAGAGTTCGTTGCGTTCGTAAAGATACGCCTGCGGTTGCTCCCATTTATTGTCAGCAAGCTTGTGGTGGGAGTGTTATAGCAAGCCCTGGCGATATTTGTGATGATGGTAGTGTTTATATTGGCATCAGCCCTGATGGTAATAGATGCATGTACACTCCAAATTCTCGGGCTGAAGATCTAGCATTCTTATCATCGACCGCGGTGAGTGAAGCAGTAACCGATGATGTGACGGGTGAGGCTAATACTATCTCGCTTGTGGGCGATGGGCATAACCATACTGCTGCTAGGCAGTGCGATCTATTGACCGTTCATGATACGGATGATTGGTACTTGCCTGCGAAAGAAGAAGCCATCGTAGTCGCGACAAATTATTCTACCTTAGGTCCATTCAGCGAGATTACCGATGAAATTTGGTCATCGACCACTTCGGCGACATTGGGAGAGGCTTGGGCAGTGACCAAAGCATCCCCGCATGGTGCGGCCGAATTCACCACAAATAGCGTAATTGATGCACGTTGCGTACGCACCGATGCTGCCTCAGGCGGTGGATTAAACAGCGACTGTCTGGAAACCTGTGGTGGTACAACTGATCCATCTCCTGGCGCAATTTGTACCAATGGTTTTATTTATGCGGGCAGAACTCCTGATGATGGAAATTGTATGTATACAAATAATGCAGACCCTTTAATTGTAGCTAGCCCCACTCCTCCTGGGAGTGATGATTGGAGTACGAACCTTTCACAATATGTAGGTGCCAATAGTGCTGTTTCGGGAACTATTAATACGCAAATACTGGTGACGAGCGTTTATTCTGAGTTGGCCGCTGAGGCTTGTGAAGCCTATAATGGATATAATTATATTGACTGGTACCTACCTGCTATCGAAGAGCTGGATGTGCTATATACTAATCGTGTGGCTATTGGCGATTTTGCTATTGGCGAAACACATTATTGGTCATCTTCAGAAGATGATGCAACGAATGCTTTTGCTGTTGATTTCGATACAGGCTTAACGGTTAGCGATAGAAAGAATTTGAAGGACGCTATCCGTTGTGTACGTAAAGATCCTTAAGCTTAGCTTGCTAGTTTATCGGCCTTTGGGCTGCTGGCGACTCCATATTCGCGCATAGGCATACGGCCTGCGAGATAGGCTTGGCGGCCAGCGATAACCGCGTGCTTCATGGCGGTGGCCATTTGCACAGGGTTGTGGGCTTCGGCCAGCGCCGTGTTCATTAGCACACCGTCGCAACCCAATTCCATGGCGAGCGTGGCATCAGATGCGGTGCCAACACCAGCATCGACCAGCACAGGCACGGTAAGTGCTTCTGCAATTAGGCGAATATTTAGTTTATTTTGAATACCTAAGCCGCTGCCAATCGGCGCGCCTAATGGCATTACCGCGACACAGCCGATTTTTTCTAGCTCTTTGGCAACCAGCAAATCATCGGAGGTATAGGCCATAACGTCAAACCCTTCATCGACCAAAATTTTCGCTGATTTTAGCGTTTCGACTATGTTTGGATAAAGCATCTTTTCATCACCCAAAACTTCTAGCTTCAC
>JALZUV010000294.1 GCA_023301245.1 Rickettsiales bacterium | reverse complement strand
TCGGGCAATCCATACTGGCTTTATGATTAACAAAACCTCCCTGCGCCAATCTATGCTTGCACAGCGCAATGCTTTAACCGAACAGCAGCAGGCACAAGCAGCGCAGAAATTTACGGTAAAAGCCTTAGATTATTTAAAGACGAAAAATTACAAAACCATCGCGGGCTATTACCCTTTTCGAGGGGAGCTGAACCTACTACCTTTATTGGCCGAGTTAGAAGAAATGGGCAAAACCGTATTACTGCCACGCACGCCTGATAAGCCTGCCCCCCTCACCTTTTATCACTATAATAAAAACGCGCTAGAAACTGGCCGCTACGGAATTATACAACCTAAAGATAATGGGCTTACTTATATACCCGATATTATCCTCGTGCCGCTGGTGGCGTTTGATGCAAACCATAATCGCCTTGGCTATGGCGGTGGCTATTACGATAGAACCCTCGCCAGCCTAAAGCCACGCCCCATCAGCATCGGCTGTGCTTATGAGTTTCAACGAGTGGAAGCACTCAAAGCAGAAGCACATGATGAACTGCTGGATATGATAATTACTTTATAACCGAGCCACAGGCGATGCGGGGGCCGGCGGCGCCGCTGGGTTGGCTTGCATAATCATCATCGGCCTCGTGCAAAATTACGGCGGCGCCATCAGCATCTAGCCAGTCGCTAATTTTTACGCCTGATAAAAACGCCTGCGCACGCACCGAACCATCTTTATGCGCCCAAAGATTGGGCATATCGCCTACATGATGAGCGGCATCTTTCATAAATCCGTGACTAGCGTGATGCGCATTTGCATGGCCACCAGCGGTTTTAAAACCATCGCCCGAACAATCGTCTTTTTCATGCACATGAATAGCGTGCCAGCCTTTTTTAATGCCGTTAATTTCGAAATTCGCCAGCACACCCTGCGCGCTTTGTTCAAATTCAACGATACCAATGCTGTTGGAGTTTTTATCTTTTAACACCGCAATCGCATTGCCTGCCTGCGCGGAAAAACCAGCGATTATAAGTATGAAGCTAATAATATATTTTGTCATTTTCGCATTGTACATAACCCATGAAAATTGTCACCCTGAACTTGTTTCAGCATCTATTTATCGGCTTGGCGTGAGCGGCTAAATAGATGCTGAAATAAATTCAGCATGACAAGTTACGCAATGACGACCTATAATAGAACCATGAAAATATTATTCTTTGGCGATGTAGTTGGCCGTACAGGTCGGCAAACGCTCTGCGAAAAGCTCCCCTCACTCATTCAGCAATATGCCGCTGACTTTATAGTGGTCAATGGCGAAAATTCGGCAGGCGGCTTTGGCTGCACCCCCGAAATTGCCGAAGATTTCGTTAAGGCAGGCGCTCATTGCATTACCACGGGCGACCACGTGTGGGATCAAGATAAACTCGCCGGTGCGCTGGATGCGAAACCGTATTTTATTCGCGCCGCCAATTTCCCCGAAAACACCCCAGGGCGCGGCATTCAGGAGTTTAAAACTCCCAATGGTAAAAAAGTGATTGTGCTGCATTTAATGGGGCAAGTCTTCATGAAAATGTCGCTCGATAATCCCTTTAGCTGCGCCGATAAAATGCTCAAACCTTACAATCTCGGCAAGAATTGCGATGCCATTATCGTCGATTTTCATGGTGAAGCCACGAGCGAAAAAGCCGCCATGGGGCACCATCTTGATGGGCGCGTGTCGTTTGTGGTGGGAACCCATACGCATATTCCCACTAACGATGCTCATATTTTGGTCGCTGGCACCGCCTATCAGACCGATGCGGGGATGTGCGGTGACTATGATTCGGTAATTGGCTTCGAAAAAAGCGAACCCCTTAAACAGTTTCTTTACAAACGTAAGGTTAGAATGCAACCTAGTAGTGGAGAGGCAACCTTGTGCGGCACATTCGTTGAAACTGACGATAGCACAGGACTCGCCACCCATGTAGAAGCATTGAAGATAGGAGGCCGTCTTGTTCGGCAAAAGCTCTAAACCAGAAGATACTCCACAAGCCGCAGCACCTACAGGGCCAAAGGCGGAAGACCTCGCTATTTCCAACATTGCCGATGGCACACCTGAAGCTTCCGAAGCGAAAGCGCTCGTGCTAACAGGCCAGCTGACGCAAGCCGAATATTTGCTCGAACAATTGCTCGAAAAAAATCCCGCTAATTGCGATGCTTGGCACGCTCTTGGCCACGCACAACGCTTGCAAAACCGCTTAGAAGAAGCGGGCGAATCGTACGGCCAAGCGATTGATGTTGCTTATCGCTATCATTCCATCATCCATTTTGAACATTCGGCCAGCTGCTTGCAGCGCGCCTTACTGTTATTTTCAATGGGCGAAGCAGAACGCGCGCAAGCCGATATCACGCAAGCTATCTTCCAAGATCACAGCAACCAAACGGCCTTAAAAATTCAGGCTGAAGGTTGGACGCGTGGCATGGAACTGCCAGATTATAATAGCAACCTCATGACCGCACTCGGTTGCGCGCAAGAAATTAGCCGCAAGCCCGTGCAATTTGATGCGCTGCTGCCCTATCAACAAGCGCATGATAAAGCCATTTACTATTGGCGGCACGACCAGCTCGAACATTCCATCGGCATTATGAGCGAAATGTTGCAGCAGAATAAAGATTACGGCATGGCGTGGCATCATCGTGCGCTTATGTTCTTGGAGATGAACGACCCTCGCCAAGCACTCGGCGATTTAGAGAAAGCCATTGAAGCGGGCGAAAAATGGCATAAAAGCTACCATCGCGATGCCGCACTTCACCATTATCATCGCGGGCAATTAAAGCTGCAAATGAATGATGGCGACATGGCAATGATAGATATTAACAAGGCCATCGAAATTGATAAAACCCTCGCCGAGGCGCATATTGCATTAGGCCATTATCATTATAAAAACGGCCAATTTCCAACCGCCATCGCCGATGTAGAAAAAGCCCTCGCCACCGACCCCAAACCCGAATGGCAAGCTTTGCGCGAACAATGGATTACCCAAATGGGCGGCTGATTATTGCCGTAATTGAGAGGGCGAATCTATCTCGCCAATTTGCTTAAATTCCGCCGTTAGCTTTTTAAGCTCCGTCAGTTTTTCCAACACTCCAGAGTTCCAAACACGCTCCTCTTCTGTAATAGCCACAAAGAAATTATCTAGCTGCTCGCTAGCGTAGCGATGGTTGATTTCTAACGTGCGCTTCATGACGTCAATATGGCGCGAGGTGAGGTTTTTTTTCAACGCTTTTTCATCTCCCCAATGCTTAATGATATAACCCTTAACTCGTTCAACAGGGCCGGGGTCCCATTTCATCGATTCTCTAAAATTTTCAGCCCATTCATCGGTCACCTTTGGAGGAACAAAATTAGAATTCATGTCCAACAGCTCTTTATAATAATCATTCGCGTGGTTAACGTGACTTACATGAAAACCCCATTCACGTGCCAAATCATGCTCTGTTTTGGGGAAGCCTAAATTTTCTTTGATTGCTTGCTGCTCTTTATCAAAATCTCCCGCATCCCACGGATTATCGAACTTATTTCTTTCATCTGCCTGCTTCTTATCAATTTTATAACCCAGCGCCTTAACTGCAGCAGCCATTGTATTTTGAATTTTATTTAGCGTTTCATAGGAGGCTTCCGTTTCTTCATGTAGCTTAAAAAATTCTTGTTTTAACGGTTCTAATTCTTCTGCTGTAGGTTCTTTCCTTGCCACCCAGCGCTCGGGTGAAGGCTGATTTAAATCCATCACCTTATCGAGTTTTTCCCAAATATTTTTTAATTTCGCTAAACTCTCTTTAGCGCCAACCTTATCAAGATTTTGCTCTTTTTCTGCCCGCTCTATAAGGCCTTTTATAAAATCGTGGGTTTTAGCAGCGATTTTATCATAATGCTGCTCTAGCACCTCTACTAGCTCAACATGCTGCTCGTCTTCTTCTACCTGCTCAATTGTCAGAACCGACTCCCCGAAATAAGGCTTTTTTCCAATTTTTTGCCTATTGCAGTAGTCATTCTCTTCCAAGAAGTTTTCAAACCACCACTTATAAACTGCAGTATTTTCTTTCTGCATCCAATGGTAATTAGAATCCCATTCAGCTTTTTGTGACTTTGATAATCTGCCCATTCCCGCTTCAAACCATCGCCCCTCTCCATGAGCTTCAGGCCAATTATCCTTATAGGCCAAGTTACGGCGGAACAGCTCCACCTCTTCTGCAAACTCCTTCAACAGCGGTTGCGCCCATTCGGCGCGGCGCATTAGGCCGGTGAAGTCTGATATAGGTTTTGTTTCTGGTTTTATCTCAGGAATATTCGTATCGGCAATGTCTGTATCAGCGCTGGATTTATTAGGCTCGGGTTTATTAGCCTCGGGCTCTTTATTATCTCCACCAAATAATCGGGTTATCCATGACATAATCTTATTTTCCGCGGCCACTCATAATAGGTTGATGAGGGTTATCGAGGTTGGTGGTCGATTCAATTTCTTTGAAAATTTCTTTCAATTTTTCGATAGATAGTTTTTCTTCTAAACCAACATTTTTCTCATCTGCAATAATTTCTAAAAACGCGACACTCGATTTCACCACTTGGCTTGCAATACGGGTAAAATCATCTTCCATCGCCACGCCATCAGTTTCATAATTAAGCGGCGCTTCTTCGCTATAATGTTTTACAAAACTTGAAAATTGTTTGTGCGCAGTAACAATATGATGCAGCTCCTTATGCCAACTTCGTTCCATATCATAATCGAGCTTTTGTTCGACCGCTAACTGATGGTAATTCCACTCGGCCAATTCAAAATCAAACCTACTATCTTTTGGTAATTTCTTTAAGTGCTCTTCCGCTACTTTATCAACTCTATCAATCAATTTATTCGCAGCCTTAGCACGCTCCATTAGCGATAAATAACCATCGTGCTTTTTCGCTTCATTTTGCTTTTGCACCCATTTGTCTTTTTCGCTGCTCATTGCATTAGTTTACGGCTTATTAGTTAATAAACCCTTAGCCAATTTGCGGTTGCGTGCGAGCGTGAGCGGGTTATGATGGGGTAACTCAAAACTAATAACTCGGAACTTATCATGGCTGGCCATTCGAAATTCGCAAATATTAAGCACCGCAAAGGCGCACAAGATAAAAAACGCGGTAAGATTTTTAACCGTTGTAGTAAAGAAATTATGATTGCCGCACGCGATGGCGCGGACCCTTCCATGAACCCGCGCTTACGTGGAGCTATCGTTACCGCCAAGAAGCTTAACATGCCCAATGACCGCATCGACACAGCCATTAAAAAAGGCTCAGGCGAGATTGAAGGCGGCCAGTTAGAAGAAATTCGCTACGAAGGTTATGGTGCAGGCGGGGTGGCGATTATCGTCGAAACCGCGACCGATAATAAAAACCGTACCGCAGCTGAAGTACGTTCAACCTTCGATAAGCAAAATGGCAATATGGGTGCATCAGGCTCGGTTGGCTTTATGTTCGACCGCAAAGGCGTTATCGTCTATCTGGCTGATAAGGCCGATGCAGATACTATCTTTGAAGTTGCGCTTGAAGCAGGTGCAGAAAATTGTGAGTCTGACGAAGAAAGCCACGAAATTATCTGTGCAATGGAAGATTTTTCAACTGTTCGCGATGGGCTGGAAGCTAAATATGGCGATGCGGAAGAATCCTCGCTTCGTTGGGTTCCACAAAACCTCACGGCGCTCGATGCGAAGGCATCTGAATCGGCCATGAAGCTTATCGAAGCGCTCGATGATTTGGACGATGTGCAGGAAGTCGCCACTAATGCCGATTTTGACGAGGCAGCGATTGAAGCAATGGCCAGCTAAATCAGCACCCTAACCACATAGTCTTCATCATTCTGTAACACTAAATTAAGGCGAAATATGCTTTAATGTTACCCTATGCAGAGTACGTTCAAAAACGGGAAACCCAAAACCAACAAGCAAAATGATGTTTTGTCTGACGATTTGCATGCGGCTGCGGCAAAGCAAAAACGTACCGCTGGCCTAAAAATACTCGATATGATTATCTACCCTGTTTTGAATAATTTCGTAGTATTTGGCATATCAGTAGGCGCAACCTACCTTACGCGCCACGGCGATGAATTTACAGGCGATGGCATGGCGGCCAAAACCGCACGCTGGTTGAAAAAGCGCGGCGACAAATTTATGGGGGTCGCGCAAAATAATTTCAATATGAGTCATGAGCAGGCCGAGACCTCAAAAATTGTGTTTTTCTCTTTCCTCGATGGCTCAGTGATGGCACCCGTGATTAAGCTATTTGAAGATAGACGCGAGAAAATAGCACGCGGTATTGATAAGCTACTTGGCACGGTGCCCAAAGATGAATCGGTTTATGCGGCGGAGCCAAAACAAACATGGAAAAGTATTTTACTTGGCCGCGCGGCCACTGCCCTTATCGTTGCACCCACAGCCCTTTTATTGGATAGAGTAAAAGTTGATGGCCATATTCTCAATAAAGAAACAGGTGTTTGGGAAGAAGGTAGAGTTTCGCTAAACCGTAAATTGTTTGAAAACCCTGGTATTGAAGTGGGAACAAAATTAAAAAATAGTGATTCAAAATATGCGGAGAATTTTAAAAAGAAATTTCCGAAAATAAATATTACAAGCCTTACTGAAATTGGAATATTTGAAGCATTCTATACATCTGTTTGCACTGCTACATTAATGGTGGCAAGTCGGTTTATTGCCAAGCGTGACGATAAGAAATTTGCCGAAAAACTAGCCGAAACAGTGACGCAGGATTATATTATTATCGAAAAACCTACGAAGCAAGAGCCTGCTGAACTAGAGGAGACTTTAGAAGAGGCAGAACAGAAGGAAATACCTCGAAAAAATCCGAATTTTGCTAAGCGTATTAAACTGGCGGAAGTAAATTCGGAGCCTGCTATTGGCGCTTAAATTATTCGACTGCCTTACTTAGGCCGCCTTCTTTTATTTTGGTTTTATAACTAGCGAGGAAACTTTCCATACGGTCAATTTGCGCCGCGAATTTAGCAATATTACGATAATCTAATTCTGTATCTTCGGTGATGAAGTTGAATAATTCTCTCGACTTCCCATCTTCAATCAACGGCAAGAAATAATCGCTAAGATACTGCAACTGTCCGCGCTGCTGTTCAAACACATAGCCAATTGAAAGCTTCATTAGCACGTCCACCTCGCTATCGGTTAGTGGCTTGGTAGGATCATCTCGCTCGCCCATCAACCTTTCGGCCACCACCACTAGCGGCGCCCATTCGCGTTCTTTCCAATGGATAGCTAATCGTAGCAATTGCGCTTCGCGGCTATCGTCTGCTTCTAATAATGCATTAGCGCGAGCCGATTCACCTAAGCCTAATAACGCGCGTGCGGTTAGCAAGCGGCGCTGCTGTTCTAGGTCGCCAGGGTTGCCACCAAAGCCTGTTAGCTCCAGCACATCCAGCGCTGAGCGCGGTTGGCGGTTTAACAAATGAATCAATGCTAAGCGCGCACCGACACGACTGCGCTCCTCGCCTGATAAACGAAACTCTACTTGATGTTGCAACAGCTTGGCCGCTCTATCGAGCAGCTCAACTTCGATTAACCTATCGGCGAGATTTTGTATCATCTGATCGCCCTCTTCGCCCAGCGGCGTTAGGTTACGAAACTCATAATAAAGCGACAATGCTTGCAGCGGCGACATTTCACTCGCACCACCCTCATTAAATAACTCACGGAAAATGTCGGCCATTTTACCAGTAATTTCTAAATTATCAGGATGGTTAGGGAAATAAGTAACAATCTCGCGGTAAGCGCGCAAAGCCTCACGATACATTTTTTCTTCTTCATATAGTCGCGATAAAAGCGACAGTAAGGTAATTTCAAACTGGTCACCACGCCAAACAATTCGCAATGGTTCTAGCTGGTCTATAGCCTCCTTAAGCGAAATTTTATTCTCCGCTAAATTTAAGTTAGCTATGGCGAATAATGCGCGCGGGCGAATGTAACGATTATTCGTTTTTTCGGATAATTTTTGCCACAGTAAACGCGCCGCATCTTTTTGTGTAGTACCTGCCAATACTCGTGCAATAAGGAACTGCACATGATCTTTCATTTCATCAATCATCGAATCTTTATCAAGCGTATCGAATATTTTTAGCGCCTTATTATATTTCTTTAAATTGATATAATGATCGGATGCAGCGAGCGCCAAACGCTGCCGCATTATGGGCGGATAATGGCGAATATATTTATCGAAATAAGCTTGGTAATCGGCCGCGCCTTCGCCTCGTAACACCACTGCTAAAATATCGCGCCAAAAATCAAGCTCATCATCTTTAGCAATGGTCGGGTGTTTAAAGGCCGTTTCTGCCTGCAAATATTCGTAATTTAAAAAATACGCCCCCCCCAACATGGCATGGAGTTTATTACGCGTGAAATAAATGGGCGATTCTTTTGCCAAGGTTTGCAGCACGGTTTTCGCTTCCACTGCCTTGCCTTGCGCAAGATAAAGTTCGGCCAAGCGTTTACGCGGAATGCGCCGTTTTTTCTTATCAACATCGGCAGCCTGTCGCCATAATTTATTCTCAAAATCGGCGGCACTTAATTCATCAGCTGGTGGAATCCAACTTTCATAAGGAAAATAACTGTCGGCGGCAGCAGAATCTTTAATTTCGGCTTCGGGCAATTGCACGGGCGGCAAGTTTTCGGAAATTAAAATACCTTCGGGGGCGGTAATTTTTAAACCTGCACGGGTGCGGGCAATGCGTAAATCTGCAATGGCATTTTGAATGAACACCCCTTGCGCCGTGCGTGGCATTTCAAACTCGGCAAAGCGACGGGCAGGCACAATAGCCGCGCCTGCATCATAGAAAGGAATCGCCGTTAATTCATCACCTACTAACGGGTCGTAAAATTTAACAGGCGCGGCTGTTTGCAAGGCAGGAATAAACAAATGCGGCTTTAACGGCGGGTCAATTTGCGGCTGGGGTCGCAGCAATTTTTCGGGCAATTTTTTATTCTTCAAAAGCTCAACACGCCAATGGTAGCTTTTATCTTTTTTGCTAACATGCACGCCTTGCAAGGGCGTATCAATTACCCAAATTTGTGCGGGTGCTCGGCCTTCAATTTTAGCAGTTTGAATATTGTTGATTGCTTTGCTGGAAGATGCCAGCGCACTGCTGAAAGGCTTTTGTTCGCTAAATACAATAACGGTTCTATTACCACGACGCATAGCGGCCGCGGCCACGCGCTTACCCCACGGGAATGTTAATGCAATGCCATCATCCTCCAAGGCTTCCACCTGAATATCATTCACGCCACCACGCACCACAGGTTTCACCTCAATTTTTACGGGAACCTCCACGGCAACAGGCGGAGTAACTTCACCTTCCGTCACTTCCATGGGGGCAATAGGGGCGGCAGCTTGCGTAGGTTGTGGAACCAGCTCTATCTTTTCGACCGTGGGAACTTCTATCGCAGGCACGGCGGGTTCAGGGGAAACTATCTCATCCACCACTGCAGGCGGGCGTGGCTTATATTGCGGAATGGCCGATAGTCTAAAGGGTGTTTTACTAGCGGGCGTGGCTAGTTCCTTCGGTGTTTTCTTTTCTACTACCTTTGGGGCAGCCTTTGGTGCTTCTTTTGAGTCGCCTTTTTGAAGGCCAATAATATCGATGCCTGTGCGGTTGCCACTCACAAAATTGCGCGTACGATAATCGCGGTTGGTCGATAGCAGTAAGCTGCGCCCATCGTCTGATTGACTGATAGAAATCACATAAGGTTGCAATTTTTTTAGCAGTGGTGCGGGGTTAATTTTAACGGCTTTATCGAAGCGAATGCGAATTTGTCGACCCTTGGCCGCGCTGCGTAGTTTCAGCGGTTCGCTGTGGCCAAAGCTCACTCGTGCAAAATCACGAATGATGGAAGCATCGGCATCAGGCGTAATTTGTGCATAGGCGCTATTAGCTAGCGTGCAGAAGCCTAGCAGAATTATCGCAAAATATGATGGTAACCTCATTACTTTTTTATTAGTCTATCGGTCACTCACAAGCAAAGGAGAATTACAATGCGCTGGACAGATGTACTCGATATCGCCATTGAGCTGGAAGATGCTCACCCACAAGCCGATAATATCAATTTACGCTTTACCGATTTGCGTGATTGGGTGCTAGCCATTGAAGGATTTGAAGGCGATGCAAATGGTTGCAGCGAGAAAATACTCGAAGCCATCCAAATGGCATGGATTGAAGAACGGGAATAAACGTGTTCACTCTTAATAGCGAAGAAGACACAAAACGCCTAGCCTACGCGCTGGCCAAACAACTTCAGCCTGTCGATTGCCTTACGCTTAACGGTACGCTGGGTGCAGGAAAAACTACCTTCATGCGCTATTTACTGCAAGCATTGGGGCATAAAGGTGCGGTGGTTTCGCCCACCTTTATGCTGGTGCAAGATTATGCTGTTAACCTGCCTAATAATGTCGCCACCAAACTGAACCATATTGACGCCTATCGCCTAGAAGATTCATCCGAAGCACAGGAGCTGGGGTTAGATGAAATGCTAGCCGATTCTATTGTCTGTATAGAATGGCCAGAAATTATTGCCGATTGGTTGCCAAGCAACGCTTTACAGCTTACAATAGCGCTAGATAAAAATACGCGCGAAGCTCGTTTAACGGGAAATTCGCGCCAAGAAGAAATAAAAAATACGCTTAGGGAATTTAATGGCTAATCCACGCAACGAAGAAGCACTCACTTTTTTACAAGCTAATGGCTGGGGGGCTGCGCGCTGCGAATTTTTATCGGGCGATGCATCATTTCGCAGTTATCAACGCGTGATTATGGGCGATAAAAAAGCCGTACTAATGGATGCGCCACCAGAAAAAGAACCCCTCCCCCCCTTCATTACCATGGCAGAGTATTTATCGAGCCACGGCTATAGTGCACCCACTATTCTTGCACGCGATACTAAACTTGGCTTTTTGCTGCTCGAAGATTTAGGCGATGATTTATATAGCCAATGGCTGAACGTGAAGCCCACGCATGAGGCAACAATTTACAAGGAAGCCACCAACTTCCTTATCGATTTACACCGTCAAACTGAGCAACCTGATGGAGTGGCCGAATATGATGTGGAACGATTGCTAGAAGAAGCCGTCCTATTCATTGATTGGTATTGTGTCGCCACGCTCGGCAAAGACCGCGCAGCCGAATTAAGGCCTGAGTTTATTGCACTTTGGCGCGAATTATTTGAACGCGCACCATGGTTGCCCAATGTAGTGGTACTACGCGACTTTCACGCGGATAATTTATTATGGCTTCCCAATCGCGAAGGCATGGCGAAAGTTGGTCTGCTTGATTTCCAAGATGCAGTGATGGGTTCGCCCGCTTATGATTTACTATCGCTCGTAGAAGATGCCCGCCGCGATGTGCAGCCCGAAACAGCCATGACCATCATCAACCACTATATTCAACAAATGCAGTGGGAAGCCGATAGCTTTATGGCCTGCTACGCAATGCTCGCTGCACAGCGCAATAGCAAAATTGTCGGTATTTTCACCCGCCTTGCCATGCGTGATGACAAGCATGATTACCTCGCCCTATTGCCACGAGTATGGAAACATTTAGAGCATGATATGCAGCATCCTATTATGAAGCCGCTGCAACAATGGATGGATAAACATATCCCCGCCGAAATGCGTGAGATTCCGAACTTAAAAGATTTCAAAAAATCAGGGGGCCAATGTGGTTGATAAAAAGAACGAAGCCATGGTGCTAGCCGCCGGTCGTGGCAGCCGTATGCAGCCACATAATTCTGAAGTTCCCAAGCCATTGGTTAAAGTCGGCGGCAAACCGCTCATCCAATATGCGCTTGAACTCATCGACGGCGCGGGCATGAAGCAAGCAGTGGTAAACAGCCACCATCTCGCCAATCAACTTGAAGATTATTTAGCAAGCCAACCGATGCCTATTACCGTCTCGCATGAGGAAGAGTTGCTCGAAACTGGTGGCGGCGTAGTTCGCGCTTTACCACTATTGACCGAGAGTTTTTTCACTCTTAATAGCGATGTTATTTGTGTGGAAAAACAAGGCCAGTCCGTCTTGCAGCAAATGCAACAGCAATGGGATGAAGCCCGCATGGATGGGTTGATGCTTCTATGCCCATTAGAGCGCGCCGTGGGCTATAAAGGCATCGGCGATTTTAGCTTGAGCGATGATGGGCGCATTCAACCGCGCATGGAGGGAAAACCCGCCTATGTTTACATGGGAATTCAGCGCCTACACCAACGCTTTCTTGATGGTGCACCCAGCGGCGGATTTAGCCTAAGCCAGCTTTATAAAGCTGCGGTGGCCAAGGGCGATAATTGCCCACTCTATGGCATGGTGCATGAAGGAGTCTGGCTACATGTTGGCGACCCTGAAGGGGTAGCGCTTGCCGAAGATTACTTAGGCGCTGACTGTTTAATATAATCGTCTAACCATGCAGGCTTATGAGTTGCTGCAGCGGCGGGATAAACCTTCCCCTTCGGATCCACGGGTATTTTTGTGCCAGCAGGAAATTGCACTGCATCATTCGGGTAAAGCTTTAACGTTTGGCGTGGGTCGACTCTAAATTGATTACCGTTCGATGTACTCACCACCCCATCCGTGCGGAAACTAATTTCGGTGCCTTCACCAAAACTTACTTCCTGGCCTTTTTGCGTATAAAGCGTGCCGCCAAAAGGCATGATGATTGGCTTAGGCGCGCCATTACTTAAATTAAAGTTGAGGGTCGTCCCCACAGGCATCGTGACGATGATAGGCGTGCTGGCAGAATAAAACGTATTATTCGTGTTATCATATACATAGTCTGTTGCAGGCTGCAATATTGTAGTAAATATATTATTCAGAACGCCCCAAAACTTGCCGTCGCTGCAATCTTTATGTTTAAAAGCTGCCCCGACAAGAGCGGTATCCAAATCCCTGTTTACGGCGTCCCTAAGCGTACTTAACCCTCCATCTATTTGAGATTGAATTCCGCCAACAAACGATACGGCAGTTGATAAATAGCCCTGAATTCTATCAATTTCATTATTAACAAGAGCCATTTCATTGTTAATTTCATCTTGTGGAGCAGTGGCATGCTTATTAATTAATTCGCTCACTTTTCCACCCAGAAAGTTCATCCCTGTATCGACTTGCGTTTTAAGGGAAGATAATCCAGCAGGAAA
>JALZUV010000293.1 GCA_023301245.1 Rickettsiales bacterium | reverse complement strand
CCTGTTGCGGTAGAGTTGGTGATTGCCAAATGTATTCGTGTTTTAAGTGATCGTTTGAAGGAGTCAGGCGTGGTGATTGAAAACCGCGTGGGCGATATGTTGCCGCGTTTGCTTGTGGATGAGTTACGCCTAAAGCAGATTATTTTAAACCTGCTAGGCAATGCTATTTCGCATGCGCCAAAAGGTGGGACAATTTTAATTGATGCACAAATTGGTCGTGACCAAAAAGAAGAGCGTTACTTTGAAATTATAGTGACTGACTATAGCGCCAAAACCATCTCCAAAATGAAGCCCGAGCGCAATACTATTAAAGATGAAATGGATGATCAGGGGCGACCGAAATTAAAGTCGCGGCATCAGTTGGGGCGCATTAGTAACTTGGGTATTCCACTTACCAAAGCATTGGTGGCGATGCATCAAGCAACATTGACCATTGAAAGCGAGCCAGGCAAACCAACCTTGGTTATTGTACGTTTCCCATCGCGTAGAATTGTTACTTAAGGCAGTTTTTTAAATGCGGCTTTAGGGTTCGTGGCCAATTGCTGGCAGCACCAATTACCTTTTCATCAATATTTCCGCTACAGCCCATAATGTAAGTTTCAGGGTAGTTGAAACTGTAAAATTCATCTTGTGCAATGGTTCCATTTTCATCCCAAACGCTGATGAAGTTAGCGGGTAGATTTTTGAATTTAGTTTCAAAATAGCGCTGCATATTACGCTCGGTTTTATCCAGCGAAAAAGCAATAATCTTGATGTTAGGTTGTGAATGCGCGAGTTTAATAAGTTCGGGCATTTCGGCCAAGCAAGGAGGGCACCATGTTGCCCAAAAATGGATGAGTGTTAACGTGCCCTGATAATCTTGTAGGCTTTTACTTTGGCCTTCAACGGTAAAGCTAATATCAGGCAAAATAGTCACCGTCGGCGTTTTAGGAGAGGGGTAGAAGGCTACGCCCACACCTATTAAAATCAACGTCATTATCACATAGCGAGAAAACATGATGCAGTGATAGCGGGTGATAATACAAAAAGCCAGTGACAGAAAAAACAATTGCGCTATCTTTATATTATGAAAAATAAAAAGCCTCTTTCCCTCATCCCGCGCCGTTGTAAAATCATTGCTACTGTTGGTCCTGCTACCAACCTATTGCAGTTGGTGAATGCAGGTGCTACTGCCTTCCGCCTTAATTTCAGTCATGGCGACCATGAAGGGCATCGTAAGCAAATTGTAGCGATACGCGAAGTAGAAGAGCAAACAGGAAAATATATTCCTATTCTTGCTGATATGCAGGGGCCTAAAATTCGTGTCGGTACTTTTGCCGATGGGCCAATTACCTTAAAGTTTGGCGAAGAAGTGACGCTAGAAGTGTCAAGTGAAGCGGGAAAAGCGGGGCTTATCCGTTTGCCGCATCCTGAAATTTTGGAGGCATTACAAGTTGGCGATGAGTTGAAGCTTGATGATGGAACCATGGCGTTAGTGCTTACTGCTAAGGAAAGCAATCAGCGGGCGACTGCTCGTGTCGAAATCCCTGGAATATTGTCAGATAAGAAAGGCGTGAATGTGCCGACTCGTCAGTTGCCAATATCTGCATTGACGGAAAAAGACCGTAAGGATTTGGAATTTGTGCTCAAAGAAGGTGTCGATATTATTGCGCTAAGTTTTGTGCAATCGGCCGCGGATGTTGCCGAAGCGAAAAAGATTATCGGTGATAAGGCCTTGGTGCTTTCGAAAATTGAGAAGCCTCTCGCGCTAGATAGTATCGATGAAATTGTCGAACTGTCTGATATGATAATGGTGGCGCGTGGCGATTTGGGTGTAGAGCTGCCGATGGAGCAAGTGCCACCCGCACAGCGAAAAATTGTAGCGGCGTGCCGTAAAATGGGCAAGCCCGTGGTGGT
The DNA here is from genome assembly GCA_023301245.1 of Rickettsiales bacterium. GTDB lineage: Bacteria > Pseudomonadota > Alphaproteobacteria > Rickettsiales > JALZUV01 > JALZUV01. Next base: position 6,848 of record JALZUV010000293.1, on the reverse strand, counting down.
AGCCACGCAAATGTTGCAATCGATGGTCGATACACCTGTGCCAACACGCGCCGAAGCATCAGATGTGGCAACAGCGGTTTATATGGGCGCTGATGCGGTGATGCTAAGTGCAGAATCGGCTGTAGGCCGACACCCTGCCACGGCAGTGGCGGTGATGGATAGAATTATTCGTTCGGTCGAAGCGGATGATGGGCATTGGGAACAAATGTACGAACAGCGCAAAGTATCGCTCGCGAATCATACTTATGCGCTAGCTGCTTCGGCGCGTGATATTGCCCGATTGATGCGAGCAAAAGCGGTGTTTGCTTTTACGCGCAGTGGTGGCACTGCATTAGCCAGTGCGCGTGAACGGGCGCGATGCCCCGTGTTTGCTTTTACCCCAGAGGTGAAAACGGCTCGCCAAATGATGCTGGTATGGGGGATGACTTCCATTCTCTCGCCTGATTTTGAGAATTCTGATAAAATGCATGAATGGGCCGAAGAATTTGCGAAAGAATCGCTCGCGGCGACGAAAGATGAGATTATCGTTAGCTTATCAGGTGCGCCCGTGGGCGTAAAAGGTACAACCAATAATTTGCGTATTATGACGCTTAACTAGCCGCGCTAAAGCTAATTTCCCCTGCGGATTGCAGGCTTATTTGATATTCAATTGCGCCTTCCATACTGGCAAATCGTTCAAAGTCGCGCAGGCTAAATGCGCCATTTATAATGTCGCCATTGCCGAGCGCGATTTGAAAGTTCTGTAGACTATTGCTAAAGGCTTGGGCACGTAATGCCTCTTCTGATGCGCTATCGGTAAAAATACCTTGGCCTGTCACGGTTAATTGTTGGCGGCCTGTTTGGGCGTGATTCTCGTTCCACGCGTGGTTGATGTTAGCGTGATGATAGCTGGCGGCGTTATTGCGTAACGTTATACGGTGGTTTTGTAATCCACCAAGTTCGATGAAATTTTCAGGATCAGCGCCATCACCAATTTTTAAGGTGAGGGAACGTGCGTCTAGTGCAGTCATATTTTTCTCGTGAGTTTGTGAGCCTATATTTCAGAGGCTATCAGAGAAAAGTAACGCGGGAAGGGGGATTAAATTAATTTAAATTTGGAGTATGGAGGCTAAGCCAGCTCGCGAATATCCGTTAAGCGGCCAGTTACGGCGGCGGCGGCGGCCATGGCGGGGCTCATTAGGTGAGTGCGTCCGCCTTTGCCTTGGCGGCCTTCAAAGTTGCGATTACTGGTAGAAGCGCAGCGTTCTTCTGGCTGCAAGTAATCGTCATTCATGGCAAGGCACATTGAGCAACCTGCTTCGCGCCACTCAAAACCTGCTTCGATGAAAATTTTATCGAGGCCTTCAGCTTCCGCTTGTTGTTTCACCAAGCCTGAACCTGGAACAATCATCGCGAGCGAAATATTGCTGGCTACTTTGCGGCCTTTAGCCACTTCAGCAGCAGCGCGCATATCTTCGATACGACCATTGGTGCAAGAGCCGATGAAAATTTTATCAACCGGTACGGTGTTAAGTTTTGTGCCTGCGGTAAGGCCGATGTAATTTAAGGCGCGTTCTAATGAGGCACGCTTTACGGGGTCATTCTCATTCGCAGGGTCTGGAACTTCTGCGGTAATGGGCAGTACATCTTGCGGGCTAGTGCCCCATGTAACTTGGGGTGCAATATCTGCAGCATTAAGTGTCACTTCTTTATCATAAAAGGCGCCATCGTCAGAGGGCAGGGTGCGCCAATATTCTACGGCTTTGTCCCAATTTGCACCGGTTGGTGCCATGGGGCGGCCTTTTAAATATTCAAATGTTGTTTCATCAGGTGCAATTAAGCCTGCGCGTGCGCCTGCTTCAATCGACATATTGCAGACTGTCATACGGCCTTCCATCGAAAGATTGCGAATCGCTTCGCCTGCATATTCAATGACATAGCCTGTGCCGCCAGCCGTGCCAATAAGGCCGATAACCGCAAGGGTGATATCTTTGGCAGTGATGCCTGCATTGGGCGTGCCTTCAACCGTGATGCGCATATTTTTTGCGCGTTTTTGGATGAGAGTTTGCGTGGCAAGTACATGTTCAACTTCAGATGTGCCAATACCGAAGGCTAGTGCGCCAAATGCGCCGTGGGTTGAAGTGTGCGAATCGCCACAAACGATGGTGGTGCCCGGTAGGGTGAAGCCTTGTTCGGGGCCAACGATGTGAACCACACCTTGGCGCTCATCCGACATATCGAAATATTGAATGCCGAATTCTTTACAGTTAGCGGCGAGTGTTTCGACCTGAATGCGTGAAGTTTCGTCTTTGATACCTTCTAAGCGGTCAGCGGTGGTGGGCACGTTGTGATCGGCCACAGCCAATGTGGCTTTGGGGGCGCGAACTTGTCGGCCATTCATGCGTAAGCCTTCAAAAGCTTGAGGGCTTGTTACTTCATGCACAAGGTGGCGGTCAATATAGATTAAGCCAACGTCACCATCACTCAGTTCAACGAGGTGTGATTGCCAGATTTTATCGAAAAGAGTGTTAGGCATAGGTTTCCCTATGCTTCTTTTTTCGCCGCTAATTTAGCTGCATCTTTTGCTGCTTTTGCTGCTTGGCGTTCTTCGCGAGATTTCTTCACCGTGTTCGTGTTGGTGTAATCTTTCTTCTCAGCGATACGTGCAGATTTACCAGTACGACCACGCAGGTAGTAAAGTTTTGCACGACGAACAGCACCTTGGCGAATAACTTCGAGGCTATCAATACGAGGTGAGTAAAGTGGGAAGATACGTTCAACGCCTTCACCATGGCTAAGCTTGCGAACCACGAAGGTTGACGCTAAGCCGCGATTTTTCTTGGCGATAACAACGCCTTCAAATGCCTGAACACGCTCGTTAGTGCCCTCAACAATTTTGAAGTTCACGCGAACAGTATCGCCAGAGCTAAAATTGGGGATGTCTTTATCCGCAGTTAGACTGTCTAAATGCTCTTTTTCAAATTTTTGTAATAGGTTCATCGCGTGCCTCGTTATTCATTCTCGCGATGCCAAATATCAGGCCTACGCGCTTTAGTCAATTGTTCTGCTTGCTCTTTCCGCCAGTTTTTTATCTTTTCATGGTGGCCAGAGAGTAAAACTTGCGGAACTTCTTGTTCGTTCCACAAGGGAGGTCGAGTATAGTGAGGATATTCAAGCAGTCCAGCGTAATCGGTGTTATGAGCGAAACTTTCTTCTTCTGTACTGAAAGATTCGCCCAAAACCTTCGGAATTAGGCGAATAATTGCCTCTAAAAGCACCTGTGCAGCAACTTCGCCGCCTGCAAGTACATAATCGCCGATGGAAATTTCTTCAATTTCGTAATGATCAATCACGCGCTGGTCGATGCCTTCAAACCGTCCACACAATAAGGTGAGTGCTTTTTCGGTCGATAATTCTGCGGCTTTAGCTTGGGTCAGTGGCTTGCCGCGCGGTGACATATAAATGAGTTTTCCACGATTAGGGATGGATTCTATCGCTTCACCCAGCACATCAGCCCGCATCAGCATGCCAGCGCCGCCGCCATAAGGAGTGTCGTCTACATTCTTATGTTTATTATGTGCAAAGTCGCGAATATTCACCGTATCAAGCGACCATAGCCCCTCTTTCAGCGCATTGCCGATAACAGAATGCCCCAATGCTCCAGGGAACATTTCAGGATAAAGGGTGAGGATAGTCGCGTGCATAGTTGGTCATTCTTATAGCACAAGAGCGTTAGAAGCTATAGCCGAGCGCTAGTTTGGCGAGATCGTTAGGAGCTGCGTTCGATATACCGCGACGATAGGCTACCCTATAGCTTGCGTTGCTGCTGAGTTTTCCTCCGACATAGGCACCTAATTGATGATCTTGGTTGGAGTAGCCGCTAAGGTTCTTCAAGCGGCCAAAGTTGCTGAAATGTTCCAGGCCTGCGGCTATGCCTTTAAACGGGGAATTCTCTTCTAAAAACTTGTAGGTGAGGCGATTGCGAATTGTTGCGCTTACACCTGATTGTGAGTCATGGCCGATATCATGCGCGATGACGGTGTTGTGTAGTAGAGTGAAGCGTTCGTTCAAATCCGTTTCGGCAATCGCTGTAAAGCTGATGGAATCGGCGTTATCAGCATTTTCGCGGGCATTGTAGCTAAGGCGAACGCCTGCATTCCAGCCATCGACGGCTTTGGATTTTAGCTGAAAGCGATTATCAATACCTGTGGCAACATAGTCAAACTTGCTACTTTCGCGCTTGATTTGATTGCCAACTAGGCGCACGGCGTACCAATCATTGACGCCATAATCGAAATGTTGGCGGAAACGGTAAGTGTCATCGCCATCAAACCCTTCAAAGCCGAAGCGAACCTCCGTTACGGCTTTGCCTTTGGTTACACCTGCACCGCCAATATTGGCAGTAGAGGTGGTTGCGTGGCTAGCGGATGCGGCGAGGCATAGCGCAGCGGTGAGGATAAAATAACTTTTCACAATTATAATTCTTTCTAAAAGTCAGTACAGCGGCCAGCGACTTCCCAATCGCCGTAGCGGGTGGGTTCAGGCCCTTTGGGGCCGCCAACTTCTTTTTTCTCTTCTAATGTAGGTTTTTCAGGCTTTTTGCCACTCGGCTTTTTGTCAGTGTCATTCATGGCGGAAGTCTGATATATAGCGGCCATCATGTCAAACACTGCTGGAAAAAAATCTCGACTTGCAACGCATAACCTGCTTATGGCGGTTTTAAAGCAAAAGAAAACTCTCGATTTTGCGATGGGCGATTTGCCAGATCTGCCACCGCAAGATAGAGCCTTAGCCTATCGGCTGGCGAAAACATGCTTACGTTATAAGCTTGCGATGGATGCATTGTTGAAGACTTATTTGCAAAAGCAAATGCAAGAATCTCGTCTTGATATTACTTGCTGCCTTTATATTGGTGTAGCGCAGATTTTACTGCTTGAAACACCACCCCATGCAGCCGTCAATACGACGGTAGATGTGGCGAAATCATGTTTCCCTAAACTTTCAGGTTTGGTCAATGCGGTGCTGAAAAAAATAGCTGCTGATAAAGATAACATTAAACTAAAGCCTGAAGATGCAATGCCACCTTGGTTGTGGGAACATTGGGTGGATGATTATGGCAAGCCGCAGGCGCTTGCCATTGCCGCTGCACATGTGGGCGAACCGCCGCTGGATGTAACATGGGGGCAGCCAATTGCCGAGGGTGAAGTAATGGCGGGTGGTAGTATCCGTTTACCCAAAGGTGCTGACTTCGCAAGCCTAGAGGGCAGTGGCTGGGTACAAGATTTAGCCGCTTCACTCCCCGTGAAATTATTGGGCGATATTAAAGGGCTACGAGTGCTGGATGCTTGCGCCGCACCGGGGGGGAAAACTATGCAATTAGCCTCGGCTGGGGCGAAGGTAACCGCGTTGGATATCTCTGATAATCGCCTTCAGCGTTTGCGTGAAAATCTTGAATATAATAATCTAGAAGCTGAGGTTATTTGCGCCGATTTACGCAAATGGCAGCCGACAGAAAAGTTCGATATTATCGTGCTAGATGCGCCCTGTTCGGCCACAGGCACGATTCGTCGTCATCCTGAAATTATGCATCAACGTAGCCCTGATGATGTGACGCGTTTGGTCGAAATTCAGCAAAATCTTCTCACCCAAGCGCTGCAATGGCTAAAGCCCAAGGGCAAGCTGCTCTATATTACTTGCTCGCTTCAACCTGAAGAAGGCGAAAGCCAAATGCATATGCATAAAAATAAGTTGCAACCATTAGAGGCTGCTACCGCAGGTATCCCTGATGAATGGATTAGCCCAGAAGGTTTCTTGCGTACAACCCCTGCTATGCTGCCCGATAAAGGTGGAATGGACGGCTTCTTCGCAGCATTATTGTGTGCTTAAAATTGTCATAAAATATTAACAATATTTGCTGCGCGCATCGGTTATAATTTCCTCGGTTTTTTTATTTCTTTGTTTTTTAAAGAATTATTTAGTGGCACGAATTCATGCTTCTCATATAAATATGAACAGGTAAATTGTTCTCGCTAAATAATAGCTAAACCAACAATGACTAAAGCTTGCACATAAATAGAAATTTATGTGTGAAGTTATTTTTTAATCTTAAAACTTCATGAATATGAAGAAAGTTTTGTTTTTTTGGTTTTTAGCCACTTCTTCCATTGTGTGTCAGACCACACAGGAAAATGTGTTCATTCCCGATACTGTCAACACGGAAGTAACTGTTAAAGCGCCACAACAGCGTTATAGCAGTCTGATGGAAAGGTTGAGGGTTATTGAAATTTATGGTGAATATTACATCATAAATTCAATGTCAGACCATCCTACTGGCCATAGAGTCGTTACAGAAAGTGGCGACACTATTTTGATAATGCTAAATTGGTTGGGTGATGAAGGTAAGATTTATGGCGCAGAGGTAAATCTAGCCATCAATGACAAAATGCTGCGGTCTTTTCCAATAGGGCTGCATGAAGATTTTCCTTCAGGAAAATTCGGTATTGATAATACTGGAGGGGTTATCACATTAAGGTTTAGGGCTGTAAAATAATTACAGCACTTAACCATTTAAAAAGGTCAGTTCACTCTTAGGAGTGGCTGGCCTTTTGTTTTTAAATTTTCAATTCGCACCAAACGGGGGTGTGATCGGATGGTTTTACCCAGCCTCTTGGGGTGGTGTCAATGCCGCTGGCAATGCATTTATCGGCTGCTTCGCCGCTTAGGTAAAGGTGGTCAATGCGGTAGCCGTCGTTACGTTGATAGGCTGCGGCGCGGTAATCCCACCAGCTGAATGCTTGCTCTTTATTTGGGTGATGCATGCGGAAAGCATCGGTTAGGCCGAGATATTCAAACTCGCGGAGTTTGGCGCG
>JALZUV010000292.1 GCA_023301245.1 Rickettsiales bacterium | reverse complement strand
TGTTTTAATTCTACTTATACTCGCTTTTAATGGCGACAAGAAATCCTCCACCTCCTTCCACTTTCCAATCCCAGACGTAAAGACAGGCATTCTGACTTGTTCACTACTAGCGGTGCGGAATTCTAGTTCCAGGTTTTGGATAAGGTCCTATTATTGAATAAGAAAAACACGGTTTGGTAGAATTATATCTCGACACCCCTACACCATAAGAATAATGGGTTTATAGAAAGACTTAAAATGTGACTATTTTAACACACTCAGTGACTAAAAATGTTCATTGCCGTTTTTTCTTCAGAAATCGACGCCATGATGTTGCCTCCGCGTAATTAGACATTACTAAAGCGTAACCAAAAATTATTTGAAGAGTTATAATATGTTGTCACGAAGAACTATAAAATCGCGTCTGAAATGTTCCGCCAGCCTTATAGGCTTAACCATGATAGGGGCCTCTACATTAGCGGTTGCACAAGATGCACCAGAATTAGACGAGATCATCGTCACGGGTTCACGGATCGCGACTGATTCTTCTATAACGGCGCCAAGTCCGGTGCAAACATTGACGCTTGAAGACTTTGCGCGCTCTGGAGACATTGAGATTGCTTCCAGCCTTAGAAACGTCCCAGCCTTGCAAGGATCAGACCCTGCAACACTTGATTCTGCCCAAGGCTTCGCTGCCACAGGCGTAAGTACGCTGAATTTGCGGCAACTCGGAACTGATAGAACCTTAGTTCTGCAAGATGGCCGACGTCATGTTCCAGGCGTTGAGGGGACTGCAACTGTTGATGTAGGGTCAATTCCGCAGGCGCTGATAAAAAGGACTGAAATTCTAACGGGTGGTGCCTCATCAGTTTATGGCGCTGACGCCGTTTCAGGAGTCGTTAATTTTATCACACGGGATGGCCGTGATTTTGATGGTATCGAATACCGTTTTCAAGGGGGTATTAGTGACAAAAATGATGCTGAGGACTTTTTCGGGTCTATAGCCAGCGGTGGTGAATTTGCAGACGGGAAAGGTAGCGCCGTTTTTGCGGGTGAATTTAGTCGTTCCACGTCAATCGTAAATGGGGATCGACCCAATTTTGCCGGAACTGGTTTTTCTAGCTTGAATAATAGTAATGCATTTTTAAACGGCGTATTAGGGCTTGATCCTGCTTCTGAACAAGCTTTCGTACCAAACCGTACACTTCCTGTTTCAAGTGCAGGGTCAACAATTGCGGTAAGTCCCTTCGGTGGCGCTTTCCCATTTGGAAATCTCCTGGATTCTTTTGATGCCGATGGCAATTTTAACCCTGCAACTGACACGGTTCCTTTGATTGCGGGAACAAATATTCCTAGTCTGCAAATTATTGACCCTGTAACAGGCGAGGTGAGAGCTTTTAATCCAGGCATTGCGACTGGAGCTTTTAATGCTATTGGGGGTGATGGAATTCCAATCGGTGAAACAGCTCCAGATTTAACTTTAATCCCTGAAATTACGCGATTTGTTGCTTCATCTGCAGTTGACTATGAGCTTCATGAAAACATTACATTTTTTGCCGACGCTAAATTTGCGTATAATGAGTCGAGTGCTGTCGAAGGCATTCCTTTTTCTGATGATATCGAGATAGCGCTTGATAACCCCTTCTTGCCGCAAGCTATCCAAGATCAAATTCCAATTCTTGATGCTCTGGCCCCTGGATCTACCCCCAGTATTTTTGTCGCACGCGATAATCTCGGGTCTGAAATCAATGCTGGCACATCTGCGGAACGGTCCACGATACGAGCCTCCGGTGGGTTTCGCGGAGAAATTCCGGGGCTAGGGTTTGATTACGAGGCGTCATATACATGGGGTAGGACTGAAGCCAGTGTTGTTGGCCGAAATTCACGCCTTAATGATCGCTATTTTACAGCAATTGATGCTGTTGCGTTGTCAGCTGCTGACATTGCGGGGGGCGACTTTGGCGCCCTCAATGCTATTCGCAATGGGCAGGATTTAGTCATTGATGCAGGCAGTGCTGAAGTCGGGGATATTGTTTGTAGATCTGAATTGACAGGACTACCATCCCCAGGTGCTCTCTTTGTTGGTGGTCCGCCTCTATTTGAGGATGGCACAGTCATTAATGGTGTAGATGTTAGCCCTGGATTTTTCTCTGGGTTTACACGACCTGTCACTTTCGCGTTAGGCGATGGACAATGTGCACCTATAAATATTCTTGGCAATAATTCCATAAGAGGGGCTGGTGCAGATTTCGCATTTGTTGACCTAGATGATGATACCGTCATTACTCAACAACAGATCTTGGCCACGGTTTCAGGCGACTCATCAAGCCTTTTTGAGTTGCCTGCAGGCCCAATTGGCTTTGCGGCTGGCTTCGAATGGCGTGAGGATAAGTCTCAATTTACACCAGATAACTTCCGTTCCATTGAGGGACTTGTCGTTGGTAATGCCAGTGTTCCTGTATTCGCATCGCCTACAGATGGACAAGGGATCACGGTGACTGAAGGGTTCGGCGAGATTAAGGTTCCACTCTTGAAGGATTTACCGTTTGTAGAATATCTGGAAGTAACCGCGGCGGGCCGTATTTCTGATTACAATACGATTGGCAATACAGAAACCTATTCCGTAGGCGGACGTTATCAACCTGTTGATTGGTTAACGCTTCGCGGAAGCTATTCAAGAGCCATTCGCGCCCCCAATATTGGTGAACTCTTTGCTCCTCAATCGGCCGCATTTATTGGTGTGGATGCCGACCCTTGTGACGATGGCAATATCACTAATGGTAGTGCGAATAGAGAAGCAAATTGCCTTGAATTTGTGGCAGCAGGTTTTGACTCCTCCAATTTCTTGACAGCTTTTGTGACAGGTACAACCGGTGGCAATCCTAACCTTACAGAAGAAACTTCCGATAGTTTCACAATTGGTGGTGTTTTTCAGCCAAACGGTCTCTGGGGTGGGAAGCTCGATAACTTGGTCGTCATTCTAGATTATTATGACATAGAAATTGAAGACGCGGTTGGTAGTCTTACAGGACAAGCTATTGCAGAAGCTTGCGTTGATCTTCCATCAACAAACAATCAGTTCTGTGACTCTATACAGCGAAATGCAAGCAATGGCGGTGCGATTTCAGGATTTACATCAGGTAATATCAATCTGTCACTCCTGCGCGCTAGAGGTTTAGACTTTGATGTAAGATATCAATTCGATGTTCCTAGCAGTAAGAATTTGGGAACAATTCAGACATCCCTGGTTGGCACGCACTTTATTGAACGCTTTACTGAGAGTGATCCAATTATCGGTGCGACTATTGCCTCTATCACTGATCCAGTATTACAGGAGCAAACAATTATTGACCAAGCTATCGGGAATGATCTTCTTGGCGTAATCGGCAATCCGGATTGGATATTCAATCTCGGCATTAATTGGGAATATGATAAATGGAATGTCGGATGGACCGGTCGGTTTGAAGATTCTGCGGCCCAATTTACGAATGCTGACCTAAATGATGTAGACATTGTTGATGGCGCGGTAGTTGTAAGCGACAATGAAGGTCTAGCTGACCCATCACAACTCTTCACAGGTAGCAGCCTTGAGATGGATGTAAGTGTTAGCTACGAGGTTTCTGATAAACTTGGCCTCTATGGCGGGGTCAGCAACATAACCGATAAAGAGCCATTCATAGGATCCCTGTCGCGTTCAGTTGGACCACGTGGACGTTTCTTATTTGCTGGCGTTCGCGGAACCTTCTAGTCAATAATAATATTGTAGTAGTTTAAAGCGCCCTCATGGGCGCTTTTTTTGTTCCAGCGGTACGTAGTCGATATCAAACCCGAAACACCGCGGCGCGACAGCTTTTAAGGCGGCTTCCGTTCTGTAAAACTCGGGACAGCCAACGGCGAAGACTGCGACCCTTTGGCCATAGCGCAATCGTTCCGCATTAATGGGCGTACCCGTCTCATAG
>JALZUV010000291.1 GCA_023301245.1 Rickettsiales bacterium | reverse complement strand
TTGCTCTGTCAGTCCATACTCGCCTTTTATAAAGTTCACCCCAACCTCAAGCTTTGCTGGTAATGGCTCTTGTGCCTATAGAGTCTGCGATACAGCAGAGGTTCAAAACTGCTCCACCGGGCGCGTTGAAGTGAATGTAATAGATAATGTTTCTCCTTCAACAGTTGACGATGTATTTGCTACAGACAGCACTCCCGTGGTTTTCAACCCGACCACCAATGATACGGATCTAGGTGTCGGCATTGACCCCGCGTCTGTAACCACAACGTTTTCGGCAGGCGGAACCTGTGTTGTGGCAAACTCTCCAAATATTCAGTTTGCGCCAAACCTTGGTTTCGTTGGGACTGGAAGTTGCGGCTATCAAGTTTGTGACCGTTCTGGAAACTGCAGCGCAGGAACTGCTATTATAACGGTTTCAGACGTAGGTGCACCGATTGCAAATACCGACGAGATAACAACAAGGTCTGGGTTTGCATCCAGCCCTTTTAACGTTGCAAGCAATGATATTGATCAAGAAAACCAGCTACTTTTGAATAGTGTCACCATCGCAGCTTCGCCTGCACCCGTCGGTGGCACATGCATAGTGACAACGTCTCCCAATGTTCAATTTTCGCCTGCGGCCGGGTTCTCAGGCGCAGGGTCGTGCTCTTATCAAATCTGTGATTCAGCCTCAAACTGTTCTATAGGAACAATGAATGTAACGGTCCAAGACAGGACAGCACCAACCGTTGTAAATGACTTGTTGATTGCCACCTCAGACGGCACCCCTGTCACCATAAACGTGGCAACAAACGATTCAGATGCAGAGGGAAACCTTGACCCTACCTCAGTCGTGTTGAGTTTTTCCGTTGGAGGAGACTGTAGCTTTGATACAGCTTCGCCTAATGTGAAATTTTCAGCCGATAGCGGCTATATTGGCCAGGCTACTTGTGGGTATCTGATATGCGACACATCCAACAATTGTGGTAGTGGACTTATTCAAGCAACAGTCAATGATATTGTACAACCAGATGCTAATGACGATTTCGCATCGACAGTAGCAGACACTACTACCCCGCCGATCAATGTAACCCTGAATGATACGGACCCAGAAAGAAACTTTGATCTTTCTACGGTTAAAATCCTGACAAGTCCTTCGTCTGTAGGCGGTACTTGTGTTGTCACCAGCTCACCAGATGTTATCTTCACCCCTACCCCTAGCTTTACCGGTGACGCCTCTTGCCCCTATGAAGTCTGCGATAGAGCAAACAACTGCTTTCAAGCCTCGATCAATATCCGAGTAAACGACACTACGTTTCCTCTTGCAATCAATGATGTTGCAAGCACCCCAAGCAACGTGCCGGTTAGCATCGATGTTTCCGCAAACGATAGTGACGCGCAAAGCAACCTAGACAACACGTCTGTTACTCTTGGGTTCTCCATTGGCGGAGCATGCTCTTTGGATACTACGTCACCAAACGTAAGATTTACTCCAAACTCCGGTTTTATTGGCACTGGAAGTTGTGGGTATCAAATTTGCGATACCAGCCTAAACTGCGCGTCTGCTGTGATCAATGTTGACGTTCAAGATGCCCAAGCTCCAACTGCTGTTGCAGATATTGCTCAAACCGACTCTGGTCAGACCAGTGCAGCTTTTGACGTCTCTGGAAATGACACTGACCCTGAAAACAACCTAGACCTAAGCTCGGTGAGCATACCAGCCTCCCCATCACCTGTTGGCGGTTCTTGCACGGTTCTTAGCGCGCCATTATTGCAGTTTTCGCCAAACCCAGGGTTTGTTGGCAATGGATCTTGCAGCTACTCTATCTGCGACCGTGCCGGTAATTGCGACATAGGTAGCGTGAGTGTCGCAGTCTTAGATAGAACAGAGCCTACTGCCATTGACGACAATGTTTCGATAGCATCAACAGAAGCAAGCCTGACGCACAACGTTCTTACAAATGACTCTGATCCAGAAAACAACTTAGACAACAGTAGTTTGGCAATTACTGCTTCCTCTGGTGGAGTTTGTGTGGCTCTATCTCCAAATATTGAGTTCACACCTGATGCTGGAAAAACAGGCTCCGCTTCCTGTGGGTACCGAATCTGCGACCTAGAATCAAACTGTACGACGGCAAATTTATTCATCAATATTAGTGACAACCAACCGCCGGTTGCGAGCAACGACCAATTTAGCACCCCTTCTGGCACAATATCAGACCCATTTAATGTAGCTACCAATGATAGTGATTCGGAAAACCAGCTTGACCTTGGGTCAGTCACAATCTTAGCTGCTCCTGCTGCATTTGGAGGTTCCTGTGCGATTGGAAGCTCTTCTCCATTAGTGACTTTTACACCCAACGCTGGTTTCAGCGGAACGGGAACCTGCAGTTATCAAATCTGCGACTCGACCTCCAACTGTTCGAGTGCACAAATATCAGTTACGGTCCAAGATAAAACACCTCCAACCGTAGTCGCTGACTTCACTTCTATGTCTACAGCAGATCCAAGTGTAACTACAGATGTGTTAGCAAACGACCTTGACCCTGAAGATAGCTTGGACGTAAGTAGCCTAACAGTTCAGTTTGCAGTCGG
>JALZUV010000290.1 GCA_023301245.1 Rickettsiales bacterium | reverse complement strand
CCCCCGCAACCAATCGGCGAAAATTTTCTTAATCTGCGGACCCACTCCTCCAACCAAGCTCACACAACATGCCTGCCGTGTTTTTCCCCTTTCCCGAAGAACCCAACCACCACACAAAACCTGCGCCACCACAACCCGCCCACCCCGCCGAAAAATCATTGCAACTCAGGGAACCAGAAGGATTTACTTCAAAACATGCCTGGCATGGATGGCACTAGTAAGCTTGTTCACTTCTAGATAATAAGTGACAGATGTTGAGTCTGTTCGATTATTTAGTGGAGATTTATTATTTCGAACAAAAATCTTCCCATCCCATTAAAATAAGCCCATAAGCCTGTTCGATGCGCACTGCGAAAAAAACTAAGCAAGACAAAAAGCCGAAAAAGTCGAATTGCTTTCTTGCTCAGCTAGCAGCAGCTGGTTTTTCAGGTGATCACCAGAAACTGGAACTCATTAGCTTAACCGCTATCCGGTCCCTGAAGTCAGCAGAGCCGGAGGTCGCCTTGCAATTATCAAATGTTCTCTCGAAAATAACGGCAAACCCGAAATCGCTCCGCTGGGCAGAAAATCCTCCTCCTCCATCTGACACCGAACATGGAGCATCTTTACTTCAGTTCCCTGATACAGTCGGGGCCCTCAGCCCCATACTATCTGAGAAAATTAAAAAGCTCATTCAAGATGTGATACTTCAGAGAAAGGAGTCTGAATTACTTCTTGCGGAAGGAGTCCGCCCCCCAACCTCAATTCTTTTAAAAGGAGCGCCCGGGACAGGCAAAACAGCTCTCAGCTCTTGGTTAGCTCAGCAATTAGGACTGCCCTTAGTCGTTTTGGACCTTGCTAGCACTGTTTCAAGCTACCTTGGAAAAACAGGATCGAACCTTCAGCGCAGTCTTAACTATGCTCGCTCCACACCGTGTGTCCTACTGTTAGATGAGTTCGATTCGATCGCAAAAAAGCGAAATGATCAGAGCGACGTGGGCGAGCTGAACAGGATCGTAAATGTCCTTTTGAAAGAATTGGAAAACTGGTCGCTATTCTCCTATCTCATCGCAGCGACAAATCATCCAGAGATTCTCGACCCTGCAATCGAACGCCGATTTGATACAGTTCTTGAAATACCGCTTCCGGGCCCGGAGGAGAGAAAACTAATTTTAGATGAAAAATTAGGACGTTTTGCGAACGAGGTGCCTCTACGCCTTCGCTTGATGCTTTCCACAGGACTTTCAGGGTGCAGCGGATCAGATATAGAAAGCCTGTGCGTTTCGGCCCTGCGCTCTCACCTCATTGATCGGAGTCCACTCACACAATGCTTGTGCCAAGCTTACCTCAACAGAATCGGCTCTGAAATTCCTAAAAGTATGCTGCCTGAAATCATCGACGATCTCAAAAAAAACGGTGGCATGACGATGAGAACCATTGGCGAGTTTCTGGGGAAATCTCCTTCCACCATTCAACACCACCTCAACAAACTAAAGAAAGATGTCTGATTCCCCCCGTCTCATTCTCGCGAAAGGCGAAGAATACGTCGAACCGACCGAAAAAGGCCATGGTGGTAACTCGCCAACGTTCCCGCGAACTTTTGATGAAGCGCGAGATCGTCTTTATCAGAATGTTTCCCAAACTTTAGAGAAGTTGGCGGCTTTACCCGATACCGACCGAGTAAAGAATGAATCGACAGTCTGCGTCCGCATGAATCCGAGTTTCACAGCCAAGAGCTATGATCCGATAATTCTCTCTGCAGGTAATTCACCTTTTCGTGAAGTCGGGTCGCGGGTATTTCGGCAGAAGATCGCCGGAACTCCTGAGTCTGCGAAAACCAAAAAAGCGATCGATGATGGCCATGAATTCATCAATAGCCGACTCGTTTTTCTGCAAGGAGAGGAGGAGGGGTTTCAGAAACTCTTGTCGAGACTGGAGCGGTCTACCGGGGCTCACACTAAGAAGTTCAAAGAAACAATACAGGCGATCGAACAGATCAACCTACTCACACCTGAAGAAAAGCTAGCTGGATTCGAAACCGATACGGAGTGGAGTGAAGGCCGAGTGGAGCTTGTCTTGCATCCATCCCATTACGGCGACGATGCCCAGCGCCATTTTCTTTCAGAGTTGTTCTCTGACTTTAATGAGAGCTTTGAACGGCTTCGAATGAAGAGCTACGACGATGGCCCGACTTTTGTCTCTTGCCGCCTGAAGCGTGACCTCCTGAATCATCTCGCAAATACAAACCCTCTTAGATCGGCACGGCCTATGGAAATTGGAAACCTTCCGACCATTCGCGAAGCATCTGGGTTTACAATGCCACCTCCAAGTTCAGCGTCAGCAAAGTCAACGATCAAGGTAGGGCTCTTTGATGGTGGGATTGACGAGACGCACCCTCACCTTATCGGACATGCGACAGAAGATCAGGCCCTTTCGATTCAAACGCCTAAAGATTCAAGCTGCATCTCTCACGGCTCAGGTGTGGCAGGTGCTTTGCTTTACGGCCCTCTCCATCTTTTTTCACCAGACGAAGAGCTTCCAGCTCCTTCTGTAGCAGTCGAAAGCTTCAGAGTGCTGCCCCTAAGCGACCCGAATGACCAAGACCTCTACGAATGTATCGATATCATCGAAAAGGTTGTCCCATTGCGTCCCGAAATTAAATTCTTCAATGTTAGCTTGGGGCCACGAGGACCGATCCTCGATGACTCAATCTCTCGCTTCACCTTTGCTCTGGATCGTCTAGCTCATCAGTATGAAGTAGGATTCTGTGTCGCCGTTGGAAATGATGGAAAACATGGCTCTGACTATGGACGAATCCAATCCCCCTCGGACATGGTGAACGGTCTTGGTATCGGAGCTCATTCCTTCAAAAACGGAGAAATCATCCCAACAACCTACAGCTGCGTTGGTCCCGGCCGTGAAGCTGCGAAAGCCAAGCCCGATGTGGTCGCTTTTGGCGGCTGTGATCAAACACCCTTTCAGCTTCTATCTCTCGATCATGGTGAGAAGGCAATGAGCCTGGGAACCAGCTTTAGCACTCCCTTAATCAGTTCGCTCGGTGCACAGCTCACAGGTGCCATTACTGAAGGAAACCCACTTCTCTCTCGAACCCTGTTAGTGCACACCGCAGATCATCAGAAAACCTCCTACGACACCCAAGTAGGGCATGGAATCGCAGCCACTCAGCTCGACCAAATTGTCTCATGCACCCAAGATGAAGTTACCATCATCTACCAAGGTAAAATTAAGACAAAAAATGCAGTGAAGTTGCCTTTCCGTCTCCCCGTTGAGGTTTTGACATCTGGTAAAGTAGAAATGACATGGACCATCGGTATTTCACCTAAGACCAAGGGGAATCACCCTTTCGACTACACCGATGTCTGTATCGAAGACACCTTCCATCCACACAGTCAGAAATTTAATTTCAATCCCCCAAAAGGCACTCCCAGCTCTCAGAAGAAAAAATTAAATCTCATTGATGACAAAGAGCTGATTTCAAAACTGGAGAGTAAGGGCTGGAAGCGTTCAGCTCAGCCGTTACCAGATTCCAACGGTAACCGCTACAATGATGAGTCGGCCTTGCGGAGTAATTTCAAGTGGGAGCCTATCGTAAGGCGAAGTCTTAGGAAAATGGCTAGTTCAGTTCATGAGCCGTTTGTCGTTCTAAAAGCCACCCCACGGGGAGATCAAGACGAAATCGTTTCTTACTGTGCTGTCGTCACTTTGAAACCGACTCAAGATATCGATCTCTATAGTCGAGTGCTGCAACACAGCCAAGCCCTCCAACCGGTCAAGCTTCGCGCTGAGACACGCATCTCGTTGAATATTTAGTTATGCCATTCATGCCAGGCATTTTTTTAAAGAGGAGGTAGTAAACCCTTTTTCCTGTCATGATTTTGGGATGCGAGGACGGTTCGAGTTGGCGCAGCTTTGGGTGACTTTTGTGGTGGGGCAGGTCTTTGAATCCTGTCACTCGAAAGAAAAACGCTGGAAGAATAAATAA
>JALZUV010000289.1 GCA_023301245.1 Rickettsiales bacterium | reverse complement strand
GTATAAGGTACATAAACCCCTTCTAGTATGCAAGGTGGGAGGTCTAGACACTCTACTTTTAACAAGTTAGGGCCAGTGATAGTTAAGAAGTCAATGGTTGAATCTTTGAACCAACTGCAACCGAAATACTTCGGGAATAATCCAACTATTGTGGGCGCTTAGAAGAGACTACAGTACTGTTAGTTAAGGAGTGGTCAAAATTCCTCATGTATGTGCCCACCTACCCAGGAAAAATGAGTATATTAGCCATCTTGCTCTGCGCCTAGCGCTCTATCTGCCTACGATTTCTAGCTCGTCGCGATTGACCGTAAAAAGCACTATCACAGCCAAGCACACAATAAGTCCAAACAACAAATACACATTTTGAAGTCCAATAAGACTTGCAGCAAGACCGCCGCCAAGTTGTCCTAGGGGAGTAGCTCCCCAGGAAAAACACCGGACTCCAGCATAGACTCTTCCCAATACTTCGGAGTCCGTTGACTTCTGGTAGTAGGTGTTGTGTACGATCGCGCACACTGCAAAGGCGCATCCAACTACAAAAAAGCAAAGCCAAGCAGTCGTAACTGATGGGTGGATGTAGACCATAAGAAGAGCTGGACCTAGACTTCCTATCCCAGCAAGGTAGGTATAGAAGACGCTAAATCTTCTTAGCAGGTACGGCACAAAAAACGCCGTAAGCGTCATACCAACACCTGATGCTGAAAATATCATTCCGTAAACAGCTTCAGGTTTTCCCAGGAAATTTTTCACAAACAAAATCAGCGAGGCATCTACTCCGGCAAAACAAAAGTTTGCAAGAATGCTCATGCAGACAACCTTCATAAGGGTTGGCCGTGAGGTGATGATTTGGATGCCGTCTATAGAAGATGCCAGCATAGAGCCTTTTGGCTTTGGGTTTTCTAGCTCTTTTACAGGAATCTTTGTGCTCCATAGAACAGAGATCAAATAAACAACTGGAACTGCTGCAAGGCCTACTATAGCCCCTAGAGTTGAGGCAATGATCCCTCCAAGTGCTCTTCCGGCAAACCAGTTGCAAAACCTTTCAAAAAAAGTAGTCACAGCGTTTGCATCTGTCAGATCTTTTTCTGGGACCACGTCTTTGGTGACGGTTCTAATCGTGTTGTCGTAGAACGTCTCAGAGACGCCACAGATAAACGAGAAAAAGCATATCCAAAATATTGTAAGTAGGTTCAAGTAAGCAAGAGCGACAAGAGCTAGAAAGCAAACAACCCTCACGCTCCCAGACCAAACAATGATCGAGTGCCTCCTGTAGGAATCAATAAAGTGGCCTGTAAATATGGAAAGAAGCCAAGGAAGAGACCTAAACGTTCCTACAAGCGCTACAAGCCTTGGATCAGATGTTATAAGAGCTGCCAGAATTGGCCCTATCGCAAACGACATACCATCTGCAAGGTTTCCAAGAGCAAATGCTCCAAGAAGGTTTCTAAATCCTGAGTGCTGAAACGAGTTTTTTAAGACGTTCATAGCTCTGGACTCTCCCACCTTCTTTTACTTAGGTAAAAGCCGATGGTCACAGGCTCAGATCCAGGCTCTACGTCTTGGGTAGAAGGTTTTAGGGTTAGCATAAGGCGCTCGAAGTTCTTTCTTGCCTCTGCCACTTGGCCTTCGTTTAAAAGTACGGTACCAGATATAGAAAACGGGTTTTCAAGGGGAGACTCTTTTTCTATCTCTTCTGGTTTTTTCTGGATGGCTTCTTGCTCTGATTTAAAGTGCTGCTCTAGAAAATGCCTCAAGAGGTTATGCTTAAACGGCTGAAACTCTTTTGTCCTTGGAAGAAACAGCCTATCTTTTTCTGTTTTGTATCCAGCTGCAACGCTTCCATCAATCAGACACTCTTCGTGTAGCCACGTAAGGATTCGGATGATCTTAGGGCGCGGCAGTGAGAACTTTTCGCAGATTGCCGCAACGCTTACAGGTCCGTCCATGCCAAGGCAGTTTATAAAGGTCAGCACGTTGTAATAGGTAATGTCTGTTTCAAATTTCCTAACGTGCCTTCGGTTTAAAAACACGGTTGTATCTTGGTTGTAGAAAGTTTCTGTTTTAACTGGAGCTGGGTTTAGGTCAAAAAATTGTTTGAACTGCTGGTTTGGCATACTCGAGTAGGCCCAAGCGAACGCGCCTTCCCTTTCGTTTATTCCCAGTTGACCAATGATCTGAGTTGCAAGAGCTGGCCGAGGTATTGTGTCCCCCCTTTCCATCTCAGAATAATAAGAGTATGTGCAATCTGGTTGCATCAGATTGAAGTACTCTTTGGCCGTTTTGAAGCGTTTTTCTCTGGCTTCTCTAATGATTTCGCTGAATTCCATTAGTCATGTTTTCCTGTACCGATATACTAAAAAACTATTTCAGGCATCTTTTATATTTTCAGTTGACTGAGGTCAAGCTAAAAAGTACACAGCAAGTGCCTGTAGATACTGATTATCAACGATTTTACGGTTCCAGCAATAGAGAGGCCGGCTGAATAGCCAGTCAAACATACGCAGGCTGAATAGCAAGAAGGAGGGTGAAATGAGCGGAACTTAAAGAGAGACAAATGTGACAAAAGGCCTAGTAGAGGCCTTGGCAGGGCCCAGCCCAAACTGAGCACCACACACGGCCAAAACCTACTACACACATATGAGCGCTGATACGTGCCTGCGCTAGAAACGGCATATTTAAACAAGGGGGACAGCCATGTCTTGGGTAATGATTCTTATCTCTGTTTTATTCTAGAGAACAAAAAATAAGACTGCAGGTGCGAGATTATTTTTAGCGCCTGAAAAAAGAAGAAAAAAACCGTGCAAACAAATCAGCTGCAGATTTTGATATCTGATTCGCTTAGATGAAATGAAAAACTAGCTGCTATGCCATACATGAGAACGCCAATTCCCGGCTTCGCTAGCTAACATCACTTCCAGATTTATGTTTGTCAACACATACGCCAATACGACCAAACTGATTAAGAGCAACGGAACAGAACGCAACGTAGCCTCTAAGCTGCCCTGAGGATTTACTTGGAGCAAGCCTTGGTATCTCTTTGCCTAAACCTGCTCAAGCTCATTTAGGTCCTATCACCTTATTGCCTAAAGCCAGCTGCTTGCAATGAGTATGGAGGAGTTTACCCAATCTACGAATGGGTTCTTCAAGATTGACATCATAAAAGGAAACTAAAAATATGAAACTACATCCAGACTTTTACAGACGGGCGACGAGTACAGGCAGTCAGAAAAAAGCACACCCCTCACCTAATAGGTCGAAGCCGCAGGGGGACAGGGGTTTAGGGGGCACTGCCTGCAGCCTAAATTGCAGCCCACCTGCAGGTTTTTGCGCAGACGAATTGGCAGACAGACATGCAGGGGTTCAAAGTCAAAAAACAAGTAAAACAACGCCTATCATGGAGATACCCCCGGAGGAGCCAGTAGCTAGCCGGTATGAGGTTCACCTAGAAAACGGTAGTGACATCGAGGGGTTTTCAACAGAAGCGATTGCAGATTTTATTGTCAGAGGAGAAGAAAACGAGTTTCCTCCAGAGCTTCGAAGAAAACTGCAACTTTACATGTCATCTCTTACCGATCGGCAGATTCAAACGCTTCAACTTCTCTATTGGAAGGGCTTGTCTACTTCTAAAGCAGCAAAGGTAATGGGTATAGCAAGACAGTCGCTTGTCGAACACAAACGGCGCGCTCTAGCTAAACTTAAAGTCCTGATTCAAAAAAGAATTCTACAAAAAAAAGAACAAGACAGCTTAAAAGAATTTTTGAAAAATATTTTTTCAGATATTTAAAAAAGACTTCTTTCGAAGTTAGAAATGTTCAATTAGCTCGCAAACCACCTGCGGTTTCGTCTGCACAAACACCTGCAGGTGGGCTGCAATTTAGGCTGCAGGCGGCGCCCCCTAAACCCCTGCCCCCCTGCGACTTGTGCCTATATAGTGAGAGGAGTAAAAAATTATGAATGCATCCAAGTTAGATTTTTCAATTTCAACCGATCTTTTTCAAAACACCTACAAGGGCAAATGCCCCGAAAGCTTTGAGATAGCAGCTGAGGGGCCAAGACTTGGAAGGTTTAACCACCTAGTCAAAAGCCCAGATCAGCTTTTAAAGCGTTTGACAGAAGAGATCTTAGCCGAGATGAACCGGGGCAAGATCAAAAGGGTTGGCTTTACAGTAGCGATCCGCGGAAGTTTTGCTCAAAAGTTTATCGAAGTTCAGATCCTGTCTGCGCCCAAAAAAATTGTGTCCTACCCGCGTGAAGACACAAGGGCTGTTTTGAAAGAAAAGTCACAAGACTTAAGGCTCAAATACCTGATCCTTCCAGATGCAAGAGAGATCACAAACCAAATCCACAGAATTCTTTGGGGGTTCAATCGAGACCTGGCTCCAGGAGAGGTCGACATCTTCGGCAGGCGTGGGGACGTCTTCTTTAAATCAAGCATTGGTTTTTCACCCAGACTTCTTCGCCGTGTGGCACTGAGCCAAGCGAGAAGCTGCGTGAACAGCTGTGCCTAAACAAAAACTAAAATATTCGAAAGGAAAAAAATGAACTCAGTAACACAAAGCCCAAAGACCTCGGCTCCAACCTATCTTATGGATTGGTTAGATCCGATCACAGGAAGCTGCTTTGCAGCGGGAACGGCAGAATATCAAAAAGATACAGGAGAGTTTCTTCTGAATGTCCACGAAGAGCCAGAAGAGAACAGCCTTTATCTGCGGCCAGTTGATGGCTACGAAGATGGGCTTTTCTATTTTGTCGAGGTTAAGACCTCTCAAAATGGCTACAGCAACAAGGAGGTTGTTGGAGAAGGGTTTTACAACCCAAAGACCGGCGGAGATATCCATATTCACTACGGATCAAAATTTAAAAAACTAGTCGTAAGACTTTCTGAAAAGGAGAAAAGAGATTATGCATAAACCAAAGACAAACAAGCTCCTTCGCTACATTCAATACAGTGGTTTGCTTCTAGCTGCTTGCGTCTCAGGAGTGGTCCTAGCGCAAGGGGGAGCATCAGGGTTTGAATCTAAGGTTCAAAGCCTTACAGGAAGCCTAATAAAAACACTACTTCCGATGATGAGCATCTTCGGGATGGTCTATGCGGCTGTGCTTGGAGTGCAAGGAGATCCAAACGCAAGGCAGCGCATGACACTTGTCGTGTTTGCATCTCTTGTTGGGTTTCTTGCGCCAATGATCGTCGGCTGGCTTCAATCTATTGTAGGAGGGTAACTAGTATGGAGTCACTTGCTCAGAGCAGTGTTCACCGTAACCTTGATTCAGGGCTTAAACTGTTTGGGTTTGAGCTCTTTGATCTGGCTGGATCTGTTTGCTTTGCAGCGGTAATGCAGCTTTTTTTCGGAGGTACGTTTCTTGAGCTACCGCTTGGGGTTCTAGCCCCTGCATCCCTTTTGATGGGGCTTCGCTATTTCAAGAAAGGCAAACCCAAGGGGCACCTCATTCACGCAGTTTGCTATCATCTAAATTCAAAAAAATGTAGACTAGCAGGCAATTGCTAACAAGGAGGTAAGAAAGTGAAAATAAGTAAGGTTTTTATTGTATTGATTTGTAGCGTTTTCTGGTCAAGTATTGCCATGTCAGAGGAAGAGTGCATCCTCAATGAGCCAGTCGAAGTAGATCTAGAAAAAGCATTTGAGACAACACCTTTTTCAAATTATTATTTGGTTGGAAAAAGTATTGAGCTGGATAAAGCCCCTACATTTAAAGACGGCACTGTCTACAACCCGTCAATTGACCCCCTTGTACTAAGACTCTTTAATATACATTGGGATGGGCGCCCGACTAGTTATCTAGGGGTAAGTGTTGCGGTTCCTGATTCATTCAGGAGTATTGGTTTTTCCAACTACTCGGGGAAATTCAACGTCCAACATTCAAAATACACAGAGAACACACTTGAGGTATATGAGACTCTTACGGAAGAAACGTATTTTGGGATAGAAACTAAAGCAGTTACAAAAGCAATGCTTAAATTTAATGAAGGTTTTCTTATCTCTGCTGAAATCACTTACCCAATATATGAATTTGACGACAGTGGGAAAATAAATTTCACAGGAAAAAATGAAA
The DNA here is from genome assembly GCA_023301245.1 of Rickettsiales bacterium. Classification (GTDB taxonomy): domain Bacteria; phylum Pseudomonadota; class Alphaproteobacteria; order Rickettsiales; family JALZUV01; genus JALZUV01. Next base: position 11,494 of record JALZUV010000289.1, on the reverse strand, counting down.
CTTTTTGTATTAAAAATATTGTCCTGCAATAAACCGCCTACAAAACAACCAACAAATCCTTTTGAGGTCAGAAAATCCAATTTGTTTTTGGTCTCAAAAGCTTTGTTTTCACTGTCACGAGAAAACTCATGTGTGTCGTGTGATTCTATCTGCAGGGTAAAGTGATAAGGCCTGCACTAACTATTTTTACTTGCTCGTCAAAAACCATTTTTTACCAACTCTAATAAAAAACAAACTAGCAGGTGGTGTGTTCACTATGCCATTTTGAAAAACTTTTAAACTAACAACCGCAAAATCATGTTTTCTGGCCATCGTAGAGTTTAAGGGGTGAGTTCCCCTGTGCTAGCAACCTCTCCTCTGATGATTTTTACTTCCTTTGGCATTATCAGCGAATTAACTAATGACTTTCTCTTATTTTCGAATTTTTGTTCATTGAAAGACCTAGAGTCTTTTAAGAGATCTTTGAAGACCGCTCCAGGCAGACTAAGGTCAGTCATTTTTTCAAAATCTCCATTATTCGGATGTAACAAGAGTTCTTTTACAGTTGCGTCAATGCTGCTACTTGCACATGAAATACAAAACATGAACCCGAAAAACAAAAAAAATAGACTTGTAAATTTCAGGTTATCTCTCACCAACTTAGCCCCTTTTTCTCAAAGAAAACCTAACACTAAATCGTCTACACACTCAGTCTTTTTGAATAAATAATTTGTTCTCAACACGAATGCCTACAGGCCAAGGTAAACACAAATCAATTGATCATAGAGTTTGCACTGAACTAAAGCGCAATCAAATACTGTTCTGAAAAAGGAGAAACACATTTGCACAAACTATCCGACCCACTCCAGCTCTTATCAATAGATGAGGACGCCGCCAGTTTTACAGATGGCTCTCTTGCCGCTGGTTTCGCCTTGAAAGGAGCAGATCTTAGCTGCGCTTCAGCAGAGTCGACAAACACCCTAGCCAAAAACCTAGAGGGCCTCATAAAAGCAATGCCAGCAGGGTACTCACTTCAGATCTATTATGATTTTAAAGACGAAAACCCAGATCTTGTCAGCTCTCACAAAGGCCTTGTGTCATCAAGCAACCAAGAGTACTTAAACGCAGTAGACAGCAGAATTAATTTTCATGACAAGAAGCAAAAAAACAGAAAATACTTCTTTCCAGATGTGTATGTGTTCTTTAGGTCTACAAAGAATATTTTTCCAAAACAGAAACTTTTTGAAACTGACGAAGAGTACAAAACCAAGGTTGAGCTAAAGACAAAAAACCACAGCGCTAGTTTCTTTAGAGAGCTTCGGATATTTGAGCGATCTCTTTCTGCCGCAGGCTTAAGGCCTGAGAAAGTATCTAGCAAAAGGTGGTTTAAGCTCTTGTTTGAGCATTTTAACCCTGGACGGATCAAATCAGTTGGACTGCCAAAGCTACAGCAAGTATCAAGCCCGCTAACCCCGAGCATTCAAAGCCAGATATTTCTGACAGATTTAAGCCAACACATTGACTGCCTGGAGTTTGACGGAAGGTTCGCAGGTGCTATCAGCCTTAAAACCATGCCCGAGTCTTTTACGGTTGCAGCTATGGGATCAAAGCTCTTGAACCTGCCGTTTCACTACAGAGTGTCACTTACGGTAAAGGCGCTAGATCAGAGCGCAGAACAGTCATCACTTGGGGTGCAACGAAGAATCGCCCATTCGATGGCATCTGGGGCAGAGAACGTTTCAGATATTGAATCAGAGGCCAAACTTGCTTCGACCCAGGCTCTAATGGAAGAGCTTCATAGCGGCAGCGAAAAAATCGTTGCTCTTGATCTTGCGATCATCGTCGAAGCAGGTTCGAAAGAGCAGCTAAAAGAGCGCTCGATCCTTGCTCTAAAGTGCATAAGAGAGATGGACGGCGCAGAAGGCGTCAAAGAAACCTACGGGCTAAAAGATGTATTCTTTAAATCTGCTGCTGGAATGTGCAAAGGCGAAAGAGAGACAAAGGTTAAATCTTCTAATGCCTCACACTTACTACCGGCCTACTCACCTTGGGAAGGAAACAAACGCCCGGTGTGCCTACTTGCAAACAGGCAAGGCGGCTTGTTTGCCCTAGATCCGTTTGAAAGCTCGCTTCCTAACTGGAACGGGATTGTGTTTGGAGGAAGCGGTAGCGGCAAGTCGTTTACAGTCGCTTTTTTGATGCTTCAGTTTCATGCGGTCAAACCAAAGATCATCTGGATTGACAACGGGCAAAGCTCAAGAAGGCTTGTAGAAACCCTTGGTGGGCAGTATTTTGATCTAGGTTTAGATTCTGGGTATGCGATCAATATGTTTGATCTTCCGGAGGGTGAGCTAAAGCCTTCTGCTACAAAGATTAAGCTTATTCTCGCCGTCCTCGAGATGATTCTAAAAGACGCTAGCCAAAAAGCTCTTCCCAAACTTTGCAGGTCTAACCTTGAATCAGCAATCTCTGAGGTATATGAAAACTACCAAAACCCAAGGCTAACAGACTTAAAGAAAATTCTAGAAGGCTCCAGCGAAAAGCGCCTTAGAGACTATGCTCAGATCCTGGAGTCTTGGACAGGAGATTCGCCGTACGGGCAGATTCTAGATAGACCCTCGAATGTAAACCTTGAAAAGAACCTGGTATCCATTGAGGTCGGATCCCTAAGTGCAAGCCCAGATCTAAAAGATGCGATGCTTCTTCTTTTGACCAATTTCATTGAGCTTCAGGCTAGAGCAGACCTTGCGACTCCCTACCTTCTTATTGTGGACGAGGCAGAAAGGCTTTTTCAAACAGAGATGGCAAGGCAGTTTGTAATTACCTGCTACAGGACTTGGAGAAAATACAATGCTGGAATCTGGTCGCTGTCTCAAAACTACAAAGACTTTTTTGCAGATCCTGCGCTAAAAGACTCGCTTCTTCCAAACACCACAAGTCTTTTGGTTTTAAAACAAAGAGGAATTGACTGGAATAATTTTCAGGAAGCCTTTGACTTCCATGAGGGCCAGCTAGCTGCGGTTAAATCTCTGCAGGTCAAAAAAGGCGAATACTCAGAGCTCTACTACCAGCAAGATCAAAACCAAACAGTTCTTCGCATCGTGCCAGATAAGGGCTCTTACAGTCTTTGTACCTCAGATGCAGCAGACAAGATCAAACTAGACAAGAAGTAACTATTTCTCACAACAGCTTCGACCCACAAAAACCCCACCCGCAATACAAACTTATTTTTTCACACAAGTTTTATAAGGAGGCTACCTATGCCTAAACTTAAAAAAGAGGTTCTTGCCTGCGTGCTCGCAGCATTGTTTGTCTCTAACTCACCCATTGCTCTTGCAGGGCTTGGATCCGGCTGGGTCCAAGTCGGTTATCTTACTCAGATCCTTTCTGAAAATTACCGCAGGTACAAGCAGCTAAAGTCTATGGTTAAAGATGCCCACGAGCAAAAAACCTTTCTTAGGGCAATTCACAAAGGAATTGAAAACACCACAGGGCTTTTAGAATCTCTGCCGATTCGAGACAACAACGTCTTGTCAGGGCTTCGAACGTTTTCATCTTCACTAGATGCTGTCTCTAAGCTCTACGGAAAAATTCCCAAAAGCAAAGAGCAGGCTATCCAGCTCATACACGACAAGTCCGTAGCAGAGAGCCTTAATATGATTGGAGGCTTTAAGCAGTTTGCTGAAAAGCAGGAGCTTAACTCTGAAACCATTCAGGCCCAAGCAAGAGAGGCATCTCCAAAAGGAGCTGCAAGGATGGCAGCAGAGAGCAACGCCCAGATCCTTATGGCTGTAACCCAGCTGATTCGTCTTGAAAGCCAAAACCTAAAGATGCAGTCAGAAATCCTTGCAATGAAAAACAGGCGAGAAAAACAGTCAGTTAGTTCTTTTCAAAAGCTATCTGGAGATTTCAAGTCTGCCTTCTCCGGGTTTAGACCAACGAAAGGAATACCGCGCCTATGATGTCACCTGAAGTTCTAGCCGTTGCTCGCTCGATCAGATCAGAAATGATTGGAATCTATTGGACCCTGCTGCCGCTTGTTCTGGTGATCATGGTCATCATAGAGCTTTTGGCCTCGCAGCCCAAAGTAGGAGAGATTTTAAAAAGAGTTTTTATCTCTGTACTGCTTCTTATCACTTTTCCATATGTTTCAGGGTTTATCGCATCCATTGGGGATAGCATCACAGACAAGCTAACCGGCTTAAACGATGCTTACTCGGTTCTATCAGAGCTCGGACCAAAAAAAATGGAAGGAAGCCAAGGCGGAGGGTTCTTTGATCTTAGGGGGCACTTTTTATATTTTCTTGCTCTTCTAGCTTACCTGATTGCATACCTTGGCTTTTTTATGGCTGACGCTCTTACCCAGTATACGTGGGTATTGCTAGAAGTATGTAGCCCTCTTATGATTCTGTGCTACGTAGCCCCTGGCGTAGCTGGGGTTACAAGTTCTTTGTACTCAGGGCTTACAAAGGTGATCGTCTGGAAGGTGCTTTGGCTGATACTAGGCGCGCTTCTATTGCAGTTAGCTCAAAACGCATCTTATGACGGGCTTTCTGAGTATCTATCAGCGATTGTTTTAAACCTATGTATTGGCTTTTCGATGCTTTTTGTTCCTCTAGCAACAAAGTCACTTTTAAAAGATGGGTTTGAAGGAATATCCGGAACACTTTCTGCAGTACCTCTTGGGATTGCTCTAGCTAAAATAAAGATGAGCGGAGGGATTCTGGCTCAAAAAGCAGCTAAGACGGCTCTTGGAAAAGAGCCTAAAAATAAATCTTCTTCTTTGCCATCTCAAAACATTCAGCCGAGAAAAAACTAAACCTAACAATTAAATACAGGAGAAATCTATGCGTAAAAACGTAGACCAGTGGCTTCGTTTGTCCAAAACACTTCGAAGCTATCAGATCACATGTATTGGCCTAGCCGGCTGCCTTCTTCTGCTGGCACTTTGCGTCGTAAAGCTATCGTTTAAAGGCCCAGCAGTTGTTCTTGCCTGTAAAGCAAAGCGGGTACACCTAACCGGAGAGTACACCAAGTACAAAGTTCAGCCAGAGGATGTAAAAGAAACTATTTATCAGTTCGTCACAGCTAGGTTTAGCTTTGAAAGGCTTGACCCAAGCCTTTTGGAGCGTCAGATCCTGCCTCTAAGCACCAAAGCCTTTACTGATAAGAGCCTGAAGGATTTTAGAAAAGCTGCAGCAGCTGACCTAAAAGATAAAAAAGTCTCTCAAAGCATTACCAACCTTAAAGTAGATGTCACAGAAGGCAGGATATTTGCAAGTTTTGACAAGATCTTAAAAGTCGAAGGCATCGCCATCCCAATCTCGACAGAAGTTCTTCTCAAAGTAAAAACAGGCCCTAGAACCAAGTTTAACCCTGCAGGAATCTACGTCCACGGGATGATCGAACACGAACAAAAATAAAAAAGGAAAAAACATGAATAGACTCATTCTTCTATGGCTCGCCATCACAGCAGCAAGCAGCCTTCACGCAGGGATTGAAACCATCTACTTGCATGAGGGAAAAGTAAAAAACGTATCGCTCAGGCTATCAAATTCTACTGTATTTAGGTTTGATCATAAACCCGCAAACGTGATCATCGGAAACTCCAACTATTTTCAGGCCGAGTTTGTTGGAAACGATGTAAGTGTGCAGCCTGTAGCAGAAGGCACGACAAACATGTTTGTCTACTCCGGAGGCAAGCTCTACACATTTCGGCTAAACGCTTATTTTGAGCGTCCTGGCCATGATCTGTTGATTGTAAAGTTTCTTCCAAAAGGCGCAAAAAAGCAAAAACCAATCAGGATAAAGCAAAAAGACTTACACCTTTTGTCACGTAGCAAAGGCCTTAAGCTTTCAGCTACAAAACTGATCTCCACTGAAAATAGAAAAATTGTTGAGTTTCTTCTCGAGGCTGAAGCAAAGAAAAAACTGAGGCTAAAAGATATCTCACTTTCTTTTAGCCGGGGAAAAAAGAAAATAGAGCCAATGATGTTCGAGACCCAAAGAGAATCAAAATCAAGCATCAGGCTCAGGGTTTCATTTCCTAGGCGAGTAAAGCCTTTCTCAGTAGCAGCAGAACATGAAGCAAGGACTGCAAGGCTTGTAATTTCAAAGGGGGCACTATGGGTAAAATAAGAAAGTTAGCTCTTAGCCTTAGAGCTTTGTTTGGAAGAGTAAACCTAATGAATTTTTCAATAGGCCTAGCTTCCCTGCTTGTGATTGTGGGCGCTGGATTCTTTGCTGCAAACACATTCAAGGACCCACCCATTGTTGAAAAAAGCTTTTCTAAGCTCATTAGGCAGCCTGAACTGCCCCAAAACCTATTGACCGAGATAGAAGGCCTTGTGAGCGTTGAGGCTAGTATAAACGGAGAGGTTAAAGATGAAAGGCCACCAGGCCGGGTTATGCCGTCACCTGATATTTACAGATCCAAGCAAGTGTTCCTAAACGCCTCCTACAGAAAAGACCTTCCCAGAGTCAAGCTCCAACTAAGACTTGAAACCCCGTTCGATACAAGAGATCTGGGCGCTACGGCAGAGTTTGTGGTTACAAGTTCTGATTTAAAACGTATCCCAAAAGGCTCGCGGGTTCTTTGCAAAGCCGCCTACTCAGGCTCACGGTCACGGGTGTTCTTTGGGGTATCCCAGCTGATCACACCTACGGGAGATATCCTAAAACCAATGGGCAGGATTCTCAGTGCACGAGATGGCCTACCGGGACTACGGGGGAACCTGCACTCAGGATCATTTGTTAAGGCCATAAAAACTGTCGGGCTTGCGGTCGTGGGAGGCGCTGCATCCGTAGCCTTAAGCCAAGCTGAAGATGGCAATTCCACAGAGGAAGTCTTACGAGAGGCTGCAGCTGAAAGCGGCGTCAATGCAAGTGAAGCACTGATATCAGATGAGCTTAGTAAAAAAAGTGTGGTCTATGTGACGATCAAGGCAGGAAAGCTTGCTATGCTTTCTTTGCCTTAGATTGGTTTGCCACACGGTCTACCTGCCCTCATTTCGCTTTTCCTGAACCGAATTCGCTTTTGCGGTTCGCTTGAAGCGATATTTTTGCTTTTTGATTTTATCGCTCCAAGGGGTGCCCCTTTTTGCAAGGAATCCGACGAAAAGATAGTGTTTTTAAAAATCTAGCAGAGCTTAAAAAAAGTCTGAATCGCTCATATCAAAAAGCCCCCGTAATCATTAAATAAATAACACAACACCTTTAAACCTTTGCACCTATTCCGATACGATGAATGGAGGTACAGATGGATTATACAAATTGGATACATAGAATGATGTGGTTCGCTGCATTATCGGCCACACTAATTATCGGAGCAGTATTCGAGAGTATTTCACTTGGTCTAATTACCTTTTTTTTGATTTTGAGGCAAATGCTAATCTATGAAAAGTGTTTTGAGATAGACCCAAATGAAACCATAAATGATGTTGCAAAAGATTGGGTGAAAAATCTTAGTAATCACCGCTATTTTTTTTCCTTGGGGGGAATTTTAGAAAGGGCTGACGTGGAGGACCAACAATGAGGCATATCCCCGTAATGATCTTAGTAATGCTAGGGTATATATCTGTTTCAGCTCTCGGAATATATTCGTTTTTTGGTTTAGAGGCTTCTTTGGCTGTTGCTTTGGCTTTAGCCGTGATGGGTTACCAAGGTATCTACACCGATATACTCTTGGCTAGTGGCACCGATACGGCGCTCTACAATACTCGCTTATTTAAGACTGTATACATGAGAGAATACGAGCAAAGGCAATACTTAAAGCAAAAAGGAATAGAGCCTGATAGCATTGAAAGCTTTGTATCAATAGCTAGAAGCCACAAGAGAATGAAAAGCAAGGTTCTAGGCATCAATTTCAATGATCACGATGAAGCTGCATAGGGCTCAACTATTGGATGTGTTTTGAATAACTAGTGCTTTAAAAAACTCTTACAGATTTAACTCGCCGAATAGAATAGGGAAATAAGACTTATGACTAGATCAAAAACCTTTCTAATCCTAATATTACTATGTCTCCAATCTAATGTCGGGTCCTCCGCCACATGGACTTTTTCAAGAAATCCGCGCACAACAGACGACTTTTTAGTTATCAACGATAGTGAATATAAATTTAAGGAAAATGGATTTACATGCGCTGTTACAAAAACAGTCAAGTTTGGCGTAAAAACCCTAACAGAAATCCGCACAATAGCTTGCAAGAAAGGGGGTTTGGAAATTAAAGACACCGTTATGTGTAACAAGGGTCCTCACAAATCAGATGACGGCGGATTCCAAATTTCAGATAAAAAATCAAATATGAATATTATTTTGATCTGTGAAGTGTAGAAAACGATATGTTTTGAGACAAAACAAGAGGCTCACTATTTTGCAACATATAAATAAATTTTCTCTCTTAAGAGAGGCATATCAGACTAAAAAAAAGATCGAGGCAACATTCATCGATGGTAAAGTTTTTGTGTTTGAAATCACTCAATTTGATGAGTCCGCAACAGGAACAACTTGGACAATCTCCCCTGAAGAGATAGGCGATAGAAAAATCTTAGATGCAAAACTTTTGAAGTTAATAATTTAAACCTTAATTCGAGACAGAAAATGAGCACTCCAAAGTATGATGAATTGTTTAATGCAGTATTGCGAGCTATAAAAAATCTCGGTGGCTCAGCATCTAATTCAGAAATCGTTGATGAAACGGCGAAAATCATGGACCTTTCTGAGGATGAACTCAGTTTAACCGAGCCCAATAAAAGCGTCACTCAATTTGAATACCGTTCTGCATGGACACGTTCATACTTAAAGGATTTTGGCGCTATAGTAAATTCTACTCGGGGAATATGGTCGATCACGGAAGATGGAAAAAAAATGGGCGAGCTTAACCCAGAAGAGGTTAAACGTGTTGCGCGTCTAAATTCAAAAAAAAGAAAAAAAGCTAAATCAGATAACTTATGTAATACAGAAAATGAAGACGCTCAGGAAATAGAAAACTGGAAGGGTGACCTACTAAACATATTGCAAAGCATGCAGCCAGATGCATTTGAAAGGCTGTGCCAGCGATTGCTAAGAGAGTCAGGCTTTGAAAAGGTACAAGTCACAGGTAAGACTGGTGACGGCGGAATTGATGGGGTGGGGAATATTAAGATCGGTGGCCTATTAAGTTTCCCAATAATTTTTCAATGCAAAAGATATAAGGGTATCGTAAGCCCAAGTGTGATCAGAGACTTCAGAGGCGCAATGATTGGAAGAGCTGATAGAGGGCTTATAATTACAACTGGCTCATTTTCTAAAAACGCAAAAGAGGAGGCTTCTCGCGACGGAGCCCCGCCCATCGACCTTGTCAATGGTGATGCTCTTATTGAAAAATTGAAAGAGCTAAACTTAGGTGTCACCATTGCGACTGTCGAACAAATTCATATCGATAAGTTGTGGTTTGATAATATTTAATTTGTTTTGAAAAAATGCAGAACACTCATTCCGAATAGGTTTAGGTGTAGAGGTCAGTACTTAATCTGACACTTGCCCTCATTTCGAGCATAAAAAAAGTGTCTATCAGATCTAGTGCTGGACTTTCTCCTTCCATATTTTCTTGCCGTCTAAAAGTGTCTCCATCAGAGTCATGCCGCCGTATTTAATTTTCTAATTAAAATTGTCTATACAAAATTTCTCTACTCTTGATAGCTCAATTTATCAGGCTAAGACGGGACCTAATAGTTTTATAATATATTTTCTTGTCAAAAACCCGACCAGATAAGCCCTGACTATTATCCAAAACGAACCCAATTTAAAAAAGGAAAAAACCATGAACCATGTATCCAACATGGCGTACGTATTTGTGTGTGCAGTAATTACGTCTTACTTCAACCTCCATCTAGTAGCCATACTTCTCTGCATAGGAAGGGGCCCAGCCTATTGGCTAAAAAGAGTGTCTTTGGGCCACGACACCACCGAGTTCTGGTGTGTCTTCGGTTTTTTCACCGCAGTATATGCGTTTTGCGTATATCTAGCCCGTGAGTTCCCAAAGCTTCAGTATAAAAAAGCTCTTGCTGCTTCTGGGCTAAAAGGTGCTGACGATAAGCATCCGAAAGTCGTTCGTATCAAAAAGAGCCACGAAGGAAAACTAGTTAGTGTTTTCTGTCATAGCCCAGGCCTTGGGCTAGCCGATTATGAAAAAATAAAAGCAAACCTTGAGGTATCTACCGGACAGGACATCGAATGGCTTAGAAGAGACGAGAAAACCCGTAGGCTCATAGAAATTGCGTTTACAAAAGTCAGATTGCCGAAACTCGTTAGGTTCAAAGACGCATGTGAAGGCATTGGTGAGGCGCCCTACAGGTTCGTAGTTGGTCGATCGAAGCTCGAGACGATCTACAAGAACATCACAGAGCTTCCACACCTGATCGTAGCAGGGTCGACCAACAGCGGTAAAAGCAACTTCCTGAACAGTTTCATCATTTCTATGCTTAAAAGCCCAGATAGGGTCAAGCTTAACCTCATAGACCTAAAACACGGGGTCGAGTTCTCCAGATACGAAAACATTGAAGGCGTGACGGTGGCTTCTACTGAGGACAGCGCTGTAAAGATGCTTCATTCGCTTTGCCTGGAGATGGATAGAAGATACCGGGTGATGAAGAAAAAGGGGATTGAAAAACTAGACCCATCTGCAGAAGGACTGCCTCTAGAAGTTGTTGTAGTGGATGAGGCAGCAGTTCTTTTTGATATGTCAGGAAAAGATAAAGATGGCAGAAAGGTCCATCAAATAGCCCGAAACCTTGTAGATGATCTTGCCAGAAGAGCAAGGGCTTCTGGAATACATGTCGTGCTAGCTACGCAAAAAGTAACCATAGAAACCATCGACTCAAGAATCCAGGGAAACATTGAATCAAAGCTCTGTTTTAAAGTTCCGTCTAAGATTCATTCCCGGCTTGTAATCGAAAGAGGCGATGCAGCAGATCTGCCGGATATCAAGGGCAGGGCGATTTGGCATCGAGGCAACGACTACATCCAAGTACAGGTACCACTTATTGAACGAAAGGAGATTCTAGATGAGATCAGCAAAATCAAGTTCCAGCGAGCCAGGTCAGCTCGTATGGAAAGAGACAGGGTTAAAACTGAACGCCAGGACACGGAAAAATCTCAACTCAAGGGACCTGAGGATATTGATGCATCTTCTACGGCATCGTCTGAGTTCGATACCGCAGCTCCATAGATCAGTTTGGGAGAGAAAAGATCTATCTAACATGTACCGAAGACTCAGGAGGCTAAAGGAGCTAAAGCTCATTGATAAGCGCCCTGTCGTGGGCGGCTACGATGTTATCTCCGTATACGAGCTTACTGCTGCTGGTTTAAGGCTGGCCCTTAAAAACAAAGGCTGCAGTCACGACGGTCAGCTTTATTCGCAGGCAGCGATCCATGACCTGAACCTTGCAGATATTGTCATCGCTCTTGAGGGGCTAAATGTTTGTAAAAGAGTGTGGACTGAAACGGAAATCTCTCTTGAAGCATCAGGAAGCCA
>JALZUV010000288.1 GCA_023301245.1 Rickettsiales bacterium | reverse complement strand
TCACCCACATAACCTGCTTCGGTTAGTGTTGTAGCATCTGCCATGGTGAAAGGAACATCGAGAACACGCGCCAAAGTTTGAGCGAGCAATGTTTTACCACAACCCGTTGGCCCCATAAGGAGAATATTCGATTTCGCTAGCTCAATATCAGTGCCTTTTTCAGCCGCTTCAATACGCTTATAGTGGTTGTATACTGCCACCGCGAGAACCTTTTTCGCATCGCCTTGGCCAATCACATATTCGTCGAGGAACTTGCGTAGCTCTGCAGGAGTCGCGAGTTTTTCAGATGAACTTGTCGCAGGGCCAGTTTTATCAGCCGCCTTGATAATATCCATGCAGAGCTCAACACACTCATCGCAAATAAATACGGTTGGGCCAGCAATTAACTTGCGAACCTCGTGCTCACTCTTTGCACAAAATGAGCAATAGCGAGTATTCTTTGAATCTTTTCCGCCTTTAGTCATCGCTTAGTCCTTACCTACATCGCCGCGTGATTCGACAATCTCGTCAATTAAACCAAATTCTTTTGCTTTTTCAGCCGACATAAAGTTATCACGCTCCATGCCCTTCTCAACCACTGCAAGTTTCTGGCCAGTATGCTTCACATACACATTATTCAGGCGCTTTTTCAGGTCTAAAATTTCACGTGCGTGAATTTCAATATCTGTCGCTTGACCACGGAAACCGCCAGAAGGCTGATGAATCATCACACGGGCATTTGGCGTTGCATAACGCTTATCGCCTGCGGTTAGAAGTAACGAGCCCATTGAACAAGCTTGGCCTACGCAAAGCGTATGAATTTCTGGCTTAATATATTGCATCGTGTCGTAAATCGACATTCCCGCAGTCACCACACCACCGGGCGAGTTAATATACATTGAAATTGGCTTATCAGGATTTTCTGATTCCAAGAACAAAAGCTGCGCCACAATAATAGAGGCCATGTGATCTTCCACTTGGCCAGTAAGGAAAATAATACGCTCACGTAATAAACGTGAATAAATATCGAAACTGCGTTCACCGCGTCCACTTTGCTCTACTACCATCGGCACTAGGCCGCTTGCAGTTATATCTTCCATCTGTTGTTGCATGACAACTCCCTTATGTTTCAAATTCTATATCCCAAGCTAGCGCCTTAAATGTTAAGAAACTACTAATTATGCCGATTTTTTCTTAGAGTCGGTTTTTGTCTTGTCAGCGGGTTTCTTTTTTGCAGCAGGTTCTTTTTTATCTGCTGTTTTCTTCGCCGCTTTCTTTTTTGGGGCATCATCATCAGCCAAAAGCTCTTCTATGCTCACTTTTTTCTCGGTGACTTTTACTTTATCGAGAATAAAGTTAACGGCTTTATCTTCAATAATTGGCCCACGAAGCTCTTCTAGGTGCTCTGGGTTCTTTTGGTAATATTCTAGAACCATTTGCTCTTGCCCAGGGAATTGGCGTGCGTGATCCATAATTGCAGCAGAAATCTCTTCCTGCGTTACTTCCAATTTATTTTGGCGACCCACATCCGATAGATACAAACCAAGACGCACACGACGCTCGGAAATAACTTCATATTCTTTGCGAAGCTCATCTTCTGATTTATCCTTCAAAGACTCATCGCCCTGCTCTTTTGCTTCCTGAATTTGCGCCCAGATGACTTCAAATTCAGAATCGACCATTGATTTTGGTGCTTCAAATTTGCACAGACCGTCTAACGCATCGAATAATTCTTTCTTCAATTTTGTGCGTTGAACATTTTCGTAATCTTTGCCCATTTGGCCTTTAATAGCCTCTTTAAGCTTCGCAAGATTTTCCATGCCTAGTTCTTCAGCGAACTTATCGTCAATTTCAACAGGCTTAGCTTCTAGCACTTCATGCACAGTTACTTCAAACTTTGCTTCTTTACCTTTTAGCGCTTCAGAATGATATTCTTTCGGGAAAGTCACCATTACATCTAGGTTGTCGCCAGCTTTTTTACCAACTAACTGCTCTTCAAAACCGGGAATAAACTGGTTTGAGCCCAACTCAAGCGTATGGTCTTTCGCTTCGCCACCTTCAAAAGGCTCATTATCAACAAAGCCTTTAAAGTCGATACGAACTGCATCGCCGTTAGCTGCTTTTGCAGTTTTCGCTTTAGCATCATAGCTTTTGCGCTGCCCTGCCAGACGGTCAAGACCTTCTTTAACATCCGATTCAGGGATATCATAAGCGAGCTTAGTAACGGCCACTTTCGTTAAATCTACTTCTGGAATTTCAGGTAGCTCTTCATAAGCAACAGTGAATTCCAAATCTTTACCTTCGTCAAAACTTACTACTTCAACCTTTGGACGCATCGCAGGGCGTGCTTTTTTGTCTTTTAGCAATTCGCCAGTTTTTTCATGAACTGTTTTCTCCAGAACTTCACCCATGACAGACTTACCATAACGCTGCTTCAATAGTTTCGCAGGGATTTTACCTGAACGGAAACCAGGGATTTTAGCTTGCTGACCAACCACTTCAAGTTGCTCTTGCACCTTTTGTTCAATTTCTTTCGCGGTAATGGTGACAGAATATTCGCGTTCTAGCTTAGTATTTTTAAGTTCTTTAACTTTCATGAGAGACCCTTTCTGGCGGTCATAATAATTTGGATGCTACACAGATAGTGCATGATGGGAAGGTGTCAACCGTCAATCAGCCTAAAAGCGTGTCTTTTGCACGGTTTAATTTGCTGGCCAAATAGTCGTTACCCCCTTGGTCAGGGTGTAATTTCATCATCAATTGCTTATAGGCAGCCTTAACTTGCTGCTCATTTGCTGTCTCTTCAATGCCTAAAATTAGCAAAGCCTCCTCGCGTGACATACCATCGCTACGCGTCACTTCATCTTTTTTTGATGCAGCACCAGAGCCGCCTCCAGCCATCCACGCTTGAATTGCAGGCAGGAACGCATAAAGCACTCGCGCCCCAAACACGCGCGACACTAACAGCAGCGTCACAATCATGCCGCCACCCAGCACCCAACGCGCCACCCCGCCGCCTTTTTGCGAGCGCTTAATAAGTTTATGCAACACATAAACCAATATAATCCCAAGAATCAGCGGTATTAACGGCATAAATCTTATATGGGGCAGGAAAGCCCATTGCACAAGGGGCGGTAACTATTCTATAAGTAAACTCATGCGCGCCCATAGCTCAGCTGGATAGAGCAACTGCCTTCTAAGCCGTAGGTCGCAGGTTCGAATCCTGCTGGGCGCGCCATTTCCCTCAAATAGCCATGCAATTAATCTGATTGATTCTTTCTTTTATATAAGCAAAATCGTGCAAACGCTTAAACGACAGGAAATTCATGAGCCAATCATTGCACAGCCACCTCACCCATCACTTGGAAACTTATCATGCTCATCAAACTGAGTTTCACCAAGCTGTCTATGAAGTCATTGAAGATGTGGCTGAGCTGTACGAAGATAATAAGAAATACCAAGATTGGAATATTATCGAACGCATGATTGAGCCTGACCGCGTCATTCAATTTCGCGTTACATGGGAAGATGATAAGGGCGATGTACAAGTAAACCGCGCATGGCGTGTACAGTTTAACAACGTGCTAGGCGCTTATAAAGGCGGCATGCGTTTTCACCCGACTGTCAATGAGAGTATCCTCAAATTCCTCGGCTTTGAACAATGTTTCAAAAACGCGCTCACTGGCCTGCCCATGGGCGGCGGCAAAGGCGGCTCCGACTTTGACCCGAAAGGCAAAAGCGAGCGCGAAGTGTTCCGCTTTTGCACCGCACTTATGCAAGAACTTTCAAAATATATCGGCTCGCATCACGATGTACCTGCCGGCGACATTGGCGTAGGTGGCCGCGAAATTGGCTATATGTTTGGCCATTATCTAAAACTCACCGATAACTGGCAGGGCGTGCTCACGGGGAAATCACCGTTATTTGGCGGCAGTTGTGGGCGCGAAGAAGCAACAGGCTATGGTCTTGTTTACTTCCTAGAGAATATGCTCAATGCGCATGATAAAGATTTAAAAGATAAAACCGTGCTAATTTCAGGCGCGGGGAATGTTGCCATTTTTGCGGCGGAAAAATGCCTACATAAGAACGCGAAAGTTATCACCCTATCCGATTCAGGCGGTACGCTTTATTTCAAAGATGGCATGACCGAACAACAGCTCGCTGAAATGAAAGAACTAAAACTTAAAAAACGTGGCCGCTTAAGCGATTACCAAGGCAATGCAGAGTTTAAAAAAGGCCTTAAACCTTGGTCAATCAAAGCTGATATCGCCCTGCCTTGCGCCACGCAAAACGAAATTGATGCGGCGGAAGCACAAATGCTATTCGACAATAAAACCATCGCCGTGGCCGAGGGCGCAAACATGCCCTTAACCGCGCAAGCACAAGCGGTAATGCTAGCCAACCCCATCCTTTACGCACCAGGCAAAGCCTCCAACGCGGGCGGGGTCGCCGTTTCGGCCTTAGAGCGCACGCAAAATGCTGAAATGCGCGGCTGGAAATTGGAACGCGTGGATGAAGAGCTCAAAACCATCATGCAAGACATCCACACCCGCTGCACCGAGAATATCGAACGCGTTGAAG
>JALZUV010000287.1 GCA_023301245.1 Rickettsiales bacterium | reverse complement strand
CTCGCTATTGATAACTTAGATTATAAGGTCTGTTATCAATCAAAAGTAGGGCCATTAGAATGGTTAAAACCTTCCACCGAAACGGAAATTGAACGTGCAGGTAAAGATGGTGTGCCATTGGTTATTCTACCTATCGCCTTTGTTAGCGAGCATTCCGAAACGCTAGTCGAGCTCGATATTGAATATAAAGAACTAGCCGATGAACATGGCGTAATAGGCTATGAGCGCGTACCTTCGCTTGGCTGCCAAGAGAATTATATTACTGCATTGCATCAATTATGCGTAAATGCGCGCATAGACCATACTGGCTCGCACACAGGTGATAGGCTTTGCCCGATGGAATTTGGCAAATGTATTTGCAAGGATGCCTTCTAATGCAAGCCATCGTCAATTGGTGTAAAATTTATTTTCACCCTAAGGTTTTGGCGGTGATGTTCTTAGGGTTTTCTAGTGGATTGCCCCGCTTGTTGGTTGCCTCAACTCTCGGCGCATTGCTGACGGATAGCGCCGTTGAAATGGCGACAGTGGGATTATTCGCCTATGTCGCATTGCCTTATAGTTTCAATTTTCTTTGGGCTCCTTTGGTGGATTATTTCCATATTCCCATTTTGAGTAAAAAGCTTGGCCATCGCCGTAGCTGGATGTTGGTCATTCAAATTTCGCTCATTGGTGCGCTGGCTTTTCTTGCTTTCACTAATCCTGCACAAGCCCCTGCGATGGTGGCAGTGGCAGCATTGCTAGTTGCCTTCCTATCGGCCAGCCAAGATATTGTAATTGACGCCTTCCGCACCGAATATCTTGATAAAAGCCAATATGGTGAAGGTGCAGCCATGACCGTATTTGGCTATCGCTTAGGCATGTTAGTCGCAGGTGCAGGCGCGCTTTATATGGCCGATGTGGTCAATTGGCAGTCTGCTTATTTAGCCATGGCCGCCTGCATGGTGGTAGGAATTATCACGACACTATTAGTTAAAAGCCCAGAAGCAGTTGAAAAAATATCGACTCACACGTTAGGTAAAGGGTTTTTCTCTAGTGCCATCATCGCACCCTTTAGAGATTTCATGGCACGCTTTTCGGGCTGGGGGTGGCTGCTAGCCTTTATCTTATTCTATCGCCTGTCGGATGGGTTTATTGGTTTTATGACGACTCCATTTTTCCTACAAATCGGCTTCGATAAAACGACCATCGCAGGCATTGCCAAGCTCTTCGGCTTTGGTGCTACACTGGCGGGAATGTTTATCGGTGGTGCGATGATTGCAAAACTTGGGCTTTTCACTTCGCTTTGGAGCTTTGCTCTGTTTCAGCTCGTGGCGAATTTAGCCTATCTCGCTCTATCAATTATTGGGCAAGATATTAACGCCCTTACTTTTGCGATTACGATGGATAATCTATCGGGCGGTATGGTCACGGCGGCGGCTATCGCCTTTATGATGCGCCTGTGCCAATCGGCGCAATATACCGCCACGCAATATGCATTGCTTGCTTCGCTCGCTAGCCTTGGTAGCATCACCCTTGCAGGCAGCGCGGGTTGGATTGCCGAAAGTTACGGCTGGACGGCTATGTTTAGCCTATCGGCTGTGTTCGGCCTGCCGTGTTTGGCTATATTTTGGTACAAGCGCAAAATGTTCCGCGAGCTTGCCCAATAGCGTAAATTCTTCTAGCCTGTTGCTATGATGAAAAAGCTACTTGTATTATTTTTGGCTCTAAGCCTAACCGCTTGCCTAGAAGATGAAAATCGCCAGCCGATGAATACCGCTGGTGGCTATGACATGGCGGAATCTGCTGTGATGGCCGATATGGCAGCCCCTATGCCCGTGATGAAGCGCGCAATGAAAATGCGCCCCTCCGACATGACGTTGGATAGAAGTAAATTTAAAGGCCGCCATATTGCCGAAAACCACAAGCTGTCGGTTGAAGTGGAAAAAGAGAAGCTTAAAGACCGCTACCAAGGCGATATGCAGCAATGTTTGGCATTGGGTTGCGAGGTGATAGGCTCGCGTATTCAAAGTAGCGGTAACGGCTATTTAAATGCCCGTATTGCCCCTGAGTCGCTCGGCCAATATCTCGACCATCTTGGTAAAGGTGAGGGCGAAATTGAAAGCCATCAAGTTTCCGCGACCGATAAGACAGGTCAATATGTCGATACGGAATCGAAACTTAAGAATCAAACGGCGATGCGAGATAGGCTGCTGAAGCTGCTTGATAGCTATAAGGCTAAAAAAATTGAAGATATTTTAAGTGTCGAGCGCGAGCTCACTCGTGTGCAAAGCCAAATAGATTCGCTCACAGGCCAAATGCGCGCCTTACAAAATGTAACTGCTAAGGCTACGGTAAATGTAAGCTATCGCATTCCGCCAAAAACGATGGAAATTCAATATCACGATATTGGCAATAGTTTCCGCTATGCGTGGAATGGCTTCTTGCAAAGTGTATCAGAAGTGGTGAGCTTTATTTTCCGCACGTTACCGTGGGTTCCTGTGTGGTTTGTGGCAGGCTGGTTGCTGGTGAAAATCTTCCGCTTTGCCTTTCGCAAGACAGGCCATGTGTGGCAAAAACTTAAGTTTTGGGACAAGCCTGTTAATAAGTAGCATAAACTATTAATTTATGGTAAGATAACCCATGGATAATAGTTTATTAGTTTCATCTTTATTTCCCACGACTGGCTCATCTACGAGTGGCGCGCTGGAGTTTTTTGATAAAGACAGCACGCTTTCGTCCATTACAAAAGACCTGCTCAATACGAAATTTAATATTGAGCAGCCCGCTTCTAGCGTAAGCTTTAGCGATGATTTTCGCCAATATGTTGCCGATAATGTAGGCGATAGCACGGCGGCAAAGCTATTAGCCGATATAGACGCGATTGATCGTTTTAATGACAATCAACAGACCCGAGTCGAGAACCCCACTGGCCAGCTTATTGGTAGCGATAGCGCGACCAAACAAACGAATATTCTCGATTTATTAGCTTAAGGCTTAATGTCTAAAGTGGCGGATGCCCGTGGTTACCATAACAATGCCATGCTTGTCAGCGGCGGCAATTACTTCTTCATCACGAATCGAACCACCAGGTTGCACGAGTGCAGCAATGCCTGCATCGGCAGCGCGATGAACATTATCGTCAAATGGGAAGAATGCATCGGATGCTAGTACTGCGCCCTTGGTCGATAACCCTGCTTCTTCAGCTTTCCAGCAAGCAATGCGAACCGAATCAACACGGCTCATCTGGCCAGCGCCAATGCCCACCGTTGCGCCATCGCGTGCGATGACAATGGCGTTCGATTTCACATGTTTACAAATGCGGAAGGCGAAGAGTAAATCTTCTAGCTGCTCGTCGGTGGCAGCAGTTTTTGAAACCTCGGTTAGGTCTTCGGCGCTAATGCGCTTGGAGTCAGTATCTTGAAGCAATAAGCCGCCTGAAATTTGTGTGGTCATAAGCGGTTTCGAATTAGCAGGGAGCAATGCGCCCGCATCGAGCAAGCGGAGGTTCTTTTTCACCTTCATGGCTTCAATGGCTTCAGGCTCTATGCTTGGGGCAATCACCACCTCGGCGAAGAGCTTGCCCATGGCTTTTACGAATTCAGCGGTCAGCGGCTTGTTGGTGGCGATAATGCCGCCATAGGCCGAAACAGGGTCGCATGCCAGTGCCTTATGGAAGGCTTCGACAATGTTAGAGCCTAATGCCACGCCACAAGGGTTGGCGTGTTTAATGATAGCCACACAAGGTTCGTCAAACTCGCAGGCGAGTGCCCATGCGGCGTCCGTATCATTTAGGTTATTATAAGATAGGGCTTTGCCCTGTAGTTGCTTTGCGCCCGCTAAAGTGCCTGCAATGGGGTTAGTGGTGTAAAGCGCGGCTTGTTGGTGCGGGTTTTCGCCATAGCGAAGCACGGATGATAATTGAGCCGAACTGCTGAAACGCTGCGGGAAGGCTACATCTTGCTGCTTGGTTAGCCAGCTCGAAATTGCCGAATCATAATGCGCTGTTAGCGAGAATGCTTTGAGCGCTAATGTTTTACGGAATTCTAGCGTAGTAGCGCCGCTGTTATTTTCTAGTTCTTCAATCACCGTATCGTAATCAGATGGGTCGGTTACGATGGTTACATGTGCGTGGTTTTTAGCTGAAGCGCGCAGCATTGCAGGGCCGCCAATATCGATATTCTCAATCGTTTCGGCGTAATCTGCATTGCGAGCCACGGTGGCTTCAAATGGGTAGAGGTTCAACACGACAAGGTCGATACCCTCAATTGAGTGCTCATCCATCGCATCGAGGTGGGTTTGCTTGGCTCTATCGGCTAAAATGCCGCCATGAATTTTTGGGTGAAGGGTTTTTACGCGGCCATCCATAATTTCAGGAAATGCCGTCACTGAAGAAACATCGGTAACTTCTAGCCCCGCTTCGCGCAATGCTTTCGCTGTGCCGCCCGTTGAAAGTAGCGTGATACCTTTATCAGCCAGCTTTTTGGCGAAAGGCACAAGGTTGGTTTTATCGGAAACAGAAAGAAGTGCGCGTTTAATGGTCATGAGTTCAGCCGTATTATTTTAATAAAATTTTCAGGCGCTTTATAGGCCAAGCCCCCTTAATTACCAATGAGTTTTTCGAGTAATTTACGGGCTTTGTCGGACTCGCGTTTTTGGCAGTGGGTGGCTAGTTTTTCTAGATGGGTTTCGAGGCTGCTTAGCTTCGTATCATCGGCGCGTGAAAGGCTGATAGACTGATGTGAGGTAGGCTCGACCACTTGTTCATCATAGAATAATTCTTCGTGTAATTTCTCGCCTGGGCGTAAGCCTGTATATTGAATTTCAATTTCATCTTCCGATAGGCCAGCCAGCAGAATCATTTGGCGGGCTAGATCGTCAATTTTTACAGGCGTGCCCATGTCTAAGACATAGAGCCCGCCTTTATCTTCGCTGGTTTGGCCAAGACTGGCGGATTGCAAAACTAGCTCGACGGCTTCGCGCACGGTCATAAAATAGCGGGTCATTTCTTTATCGGTCACGGTCAAGGGCCCGCCGCGCTCTAGCTGCTTTTGGAAGCGCGGCACGACCGATCCTGTACTACCCAGCACATTACCAAAACGCACGGCGATGAATTTGGTTTTACCCACTTCGTTCGACATGGCCTGCATAATGCCTTCGGCCAAGCGCTTTGTCTCGCCCATTACAGAAGTGGGGCGCACGGCTTTATCGGTGGAGATAAGCACCATGGTTTGCGCTTTATATTTGGCGGCAGCTTGCGCAACCTTAAAGCTGCCCAGTGCGTTAGTGGCAATGGTTTCTACAGGATTAGCCTCGGCTAATGGCACATGCTTTAGTGCTGCGGCATGGAAAATAATTTCTGGCTTATGGGCGGCGAACACCTCGTTTAGCCGAGCAGCTTCGCGCACATCGCCAAGGTAGGGCATAAATTGGCACTCGGGGAAATCATCAACCAGCTCGCGCTCAATTAAATA
>JALZUV010000286.1 GCA_023301245.1 Rickettsiales bacterium | reverse complement strand
TTTTAGCTTACAATTTTTAGCTTCATGATATCTTTGTTCTTCGCTAGTTGTGTGCCGCGTACTGCGTTGAATGCCATACCATCGATTGCTTCGTTACTTGGTTTTACTAGCAACTCATCGTGGTTGGTTTCCAATAGGGGCACAGCGACTGACTGATAGAATAGGCGGTTTTCAAAACGCAAATTATCGTCAATGGCGAAGCAGAGTTTAATGTCGCCACCGAAGGTTTCTTTCAGCTTACGGTAGAGCATAAGGTGAACGGTTTTACCTGCGATAAAGTTAATCATCGGGCTGCCATCATGGCTGCTATCTTTACGACGACGCGCGAGTTTCTTTAGGCGCTCGATGTTCTTTTGGAAGCTATATTGCGGAAGACCGCCATTTTCATCCACCTCACCACGAATTTTCTTCGCGGCATTGCTTAGAAATAGCGAGCTAGCTACGAGGCAATCGGCATCATAGGGCAGGGTGGCGCTTTTCCACGCTTCTTGCCTATCAACCGCCATTAGCATGCGGCCTGTCATTAGAGGCAAATACACTCCTTCAACATGGCTCATCACTTGGTTAAATGGGATGATAGAAAGAAAACTGTTCACGCCTTCAAAAGAAGGATGTTTGCTTGAGGCGTTACTAATGGCTTGCTTGGTTTGCGCGGCCATTTCGCTCATCGAATAATCATGTTGCTGAAAGTCATTAATATCGTTGCGGCTATAGAAGCGGCAAAGTTTTTCTGAATCGCTTAAATTTTCCAGCATGGTTTCAAGCGTCATGCGCTTTTTGCCTTGGTTGGCTAAGTGCAGCATATCGTGCCAACCCAAGGTGGAAACTTGAGCATGATATTTATCAGGTTCATCTTCTAGTGCCCAAAGCTGGCGCATTTGTGGCAGGAAGGGGAGCTGGTCGATAAGCTCTTTGCTCGATTCAATCTCATCAACAATTAGCAGTTCAACTTGATTGTCGGCGATAATTTGCTGTTGTTCTTCTGCTGAGCAATTGGTGGGAATTAAAATAGTGCGGCACCCGCCAAGGAGCGCGCCCATGTTTGCGGCAATCGCACGGAAGCTGCTACGTGCAACAATGGCGATAGGTTTTGTATCGGCGCTTTTCGTTTTAGAAATTGCGCGGGCAATGGTTTCCACTAGCTCGGCCAGTTCGGCATAAGTATATTTACGCACCATGTTGCCACGGGGTTCGACTAAGCAATGGCGATTGGGCTGTTGCTCGGCCAGCGTAAATAACGCACGGACGGGATTCTCAAAAGAAAAAGCTAATGGAATTTTATTCTTATTGTTTTTTTCCATAGACTATCATTAGCTGACAATTAGTTTAAAGTACAGAGTACAAAGCACCAAGGAGCGTTTCATGCCATCACCCAAGCCAAAAACACCCAATTTAAATAATCTTCCCCATTGGGATTTGACCCATTTTTATCCGTCTATGGATTCGGATGAACTTAAAAAAGACACAGATTCGTTCGCAAAACGCTGTGCTACGTTCCAAAAAACCTATGATGGGAAAATTAAGACCCTTGATGCGGGTAAATTAGCAACAGCTATTAAGAAATATGAGGCGATTGAAGAGTTGGGCGGTAAAATCGGCAGCTATTCCCAGCTACTCTATTGCGAAAATGTGAGTGATCCGAAGCGCGCTAAGTTCTATCAAGATATGGGCGAGTTAATTACTGATTGCGGTTCGCACCTGTTATTTTTCAGCCTGCAACTGAATGCAATTTCCGACAAAGCCTTGAGCGCGATGTTCAAAAGCTCGAAAGCGCTGGCGAAATATCAGCCATGGTTGCGCGATATCCGCCAAATGCGCCCGTACCAACTACCCGAAGCGCAAGAGAAGATTCTGCACGAGAAATCTATCGTAGGCCGCGCTGCATGGTCGCGACTGTATGATGAAACATTGGCCTCGATGCGTTTCACCTTAGGTAAGAAAGAATATACGACCGAAGAGATGCTCGACCAAATGTCATCGTCTAAAGCTAAAACTCGCGAAGCTGCGGCCAAGGTTTTTGGTGAAGGTTTAAAAGAGAATGCATCGTTATTCACCCTCATCACCAATACGCTGGCCAAAGATAAGGCGATTGAAGATGGTTTCCGCAAATTCGATAAACCTATCAGCAGCCGTAACCTTGCTAATGCGGTGGAAGATGAAGTGGTGCAGGCGCTAATGACTTCGGTTAAGGATGCCTATCCAAAGCTTTCGCATCGCTATTATAAGCTTAAAGCCAAGTGGTTTAAGCAAAAAAAGCTAGACTATTGGGATAGAAACGCGCCGCTACCTAGTTCTGGTGAAACTCTCTATGGCTATGAACAAGCGCAGAAAATTGTGCTGGATAGTTATAATGACTTTAGCCCAAAGATTGCTGAAATTGGCAAACGCTTCTTCGATGAAAATTGGATTGAAGCGCCTGCTGAACCCGGTAAGGCATCAGGTGCGTTTTCGCATCCTACCGTGCCTTCGGTTCATCCGTATATTTTGCTTAATTACCTCGGTAAACCGCGCGATGTGATGACCATGGCGCACG
The DNA here is from genome assembly GCA_023301245.1 of Rickettsiales bacterium. Classification (GTDB taxonomy): domain Bacteria; phylum Pseudomonadota; class Alphaproteobacteria; order Rickettsiales; family JALZUV01; genus JALZUV01. Next base: position 4,516 of record JALZUV010000286.1, on the reverse strand, counting down.
AACTTGGACACGGTGTGCATCAGGTGCTAGCCGCCAAGCAAGGTGCGCTAATGGCTGACACTCCCCTTACGCTAGCCGAAACCGCCTCGGTATTTGGCGAGCAGCTAACCTTCCGCGCGATGCTGAAGAATGAGACGAACAAGAAGAAACGCAAAGCGCTGATTGCCCATAAGGTTGAGGATATGCTCAACACCGTGGTGCGCCAGATTGCCTTTTGTGAGTTTGAACGCCAAGTGCACGAAGCCCGCGCACATGGTGAGCTTTCGGCGGAAGATATTTGCGATATTTGGATGGGCGTGCAGAAAGATTCCCTCGGCACCGCATTCAAATATAGCGAAGAATATCGTTATTACTGGACCTATATTCCGCATTTCATTCACACGCCATTCTATGTGTACGCCTACGCGTTTGGCGATTGTTTGGTAAATTCGCTCTATGCGGTTTATCAGGATTATCAAGCCCAAGGTAAAGCAGCGGAATTCGAAAAGAAATATATCGAGATGCTGTCGGCGGGTGGAACCTTGCGCCATAAGGAGCTATTAGCTCCGTTTGGTTTAGATGCTAGCAAGCCTGAATTCTGGAACCAAGGCCTAAAGATTATTTCTGATATGATTGATGAGCTGGAAGCTTAAGGTAGTTCTTCGACAATCACTGAGTAGATATTCTCGGGCGGCGTAAATAGGGTCATCCCTAGTTTGATGGCAACGGCTAATACCATCACGGCTAACAGCCCGCGCAGCTTATCGGCGGGGAGTTTTGCGCCGATACGCGTGCCTATTTGCGCGCCAGTAGTGGAACCTAGTAGCAGTAAAATCGCCAACATTAAATCAACTGTCTGGGTGGTGATGGCGTGTAGGAAGGTGACGTTAATGGTGATGAACATAATTTGGAATAACGAGGTTCCAATCACCACCGATGTTGGCATTCCTAATAGATAAATCATCGCAGGAATCATAAAGAATCCGCCACCTACACCCATGATGGAAACTAAAATACCGACGGCAAAACCCAGTATGATGGGCAGCCACGCGCTGATAACGAGTTTGGAGTGGGGGAATTCCATTTGCCACGGCAAGCGTTTGCTTAAAGGGATTTTATCGGACTTCACTTTTTCGCGCCTTTTGCCGCGCATTGACTGTAAGCTTTCCACCGCCATCAGCGAGCCAATAGAGCTTAAGAAAACCACATATAGCAAGGCAATGACGAGGTCGATTTGCCCTAATGTTTTTAGCCACTGAAAAATAAACACACCAATGGTCGAGCCTACTAAGCCGCCAACCAGCAAAAGCGTGCCCATTCGAAAATCGACATTGCGCCGCGCCCAATGCGCGTAAAACCCTGAAAGCGAAGCCGCTACAATTTGATTGGCCGAACTCGCCACCGCAATGGCAGGGTTAATCCCCAGTAGCATCAAAAATGGGGTGGTTAAAAAGCCGCCGCCAATGCCAAATAACCCCGATAAAATACCAACTGCCCCGCCCAAAGAGAGCAAGGTGAACATATTCACCGAAACTTCGGCAATAGGTAAGTAAATTTGCATGAGCCTTTTTTACACTTTATTTTCAATAAAGTGGCGCTCACTCCCCGCGCATGCTACGCCAGAAATCTGGCGAGCTGGCCTTGCCAGCCTCTGCGCGAATTGTGCACCAAAATATTGCGATTGATGATTCTAAATAGAGGTAGCACCATCACTTTATTGTGCAATGGTTAAATCGCCTTTTTGCGCTTTTGCATCGGGGGCTCGTAAATAAAGTGGGGCAGGTTTTTGCCCAAGCACGGGTAGTGGAAGCTTTTGTGCATAGCGATTGAGAGCTTCGGCATTGGGAAGTTTTGCAACGGCATGGTGGTTGGCAAAGAACTCACTCGCATCGCCTGCCAATGTGAAGTCACCCGTGGGGATATCGGCTAATTCAATGGCGCGTGCTTCATCAGTGGCAAGGGGGAGGCCATCTTTCAGTTCGAAGGACTGCATATAGAGTTGCCCGCGATGGGCGTTGATAGCGCTTATGATGCGGCCTGTCGCGCCAGCCTCTATGGCTTGATAGCCCAGTAACTCTAGCGTGGTAATAGCGTGGATGGGCTTTGGCGCGGCTATCGCAAGGCCGCGCACAAAGGCTAGCCCAATACGTACCCCTGTAAAACTTCCTGGGCCGATGGTAACAGCGTAGCTATCTAATTCATTGTAGCTTGTGCCTTGCATTACCGCCTCAACCATCGCGGCAAGTTGTGATGTTTGCTGGTTGCGCTCGTCAATTGCGCGCGCCGCTCCATTCGAGTGCGCAACAGAGCAGCCGCCAAGGGTGGTGTCAATTGCAAGAATCATAGACATAGCCTAGTAAAATGAGTATAATTAAGGTTCAAGCAAGTAAATAAAAATGAGGCTGAAAATGAGCATTCCTGACGGGTGGAATAAAGGCGAAAATGGTAAGTCTATTTCGCGTAAATGGACGTTTGATAATTTCGTTAAATCGCTAGAGTTTGTCAATAAACTGGGCGAGTTGGCCGAAGAGGCGAACCATCATCCTGACATTGAATTCGGCTGGGGTTATGCAAATATTACTTTCACCACGCATGATGAAGGCAATAGCTTGTCCGATAAAGACATCGCCATGGCGCGGAGGGTAAATGACACGCTGGTTAGTTAAATTTTCGCTTATCGCGCTGCTAGCGGCCACACCATTGCAGGCGCAAGAGGTGGTTATTGAAAATGATGCGCCTGCGAAGGGTGCGCCCGAAGATACGGCGAATTATTACCTTGGCGTAAAGCGAGATGGGCTAGAGCCTTTCTGGAAAGCCAGCGTGAGTATGGCAAAACATGAACGCGAATTTGTGAATAATTATCGCGATGTGCGCCTAAATAAAAATGCGCAGTTGCTGGAGAAAATGATTCATTCTGCATCAAAGGCCTGCGAGAACGAGATGCGTGCGCCGTATTTTGACTCGATGCGCGAATTTTATCTGAACGAACCCTTCCCCGAAACTTTCAAGGTGAAGATTTTTCCCGTGCAAGCAGACCGCCGATGGGAGTTGAAGCGACGTATGGAGTTTCCCGTTGCGCCCACTCATATTCTCTATATCGAATATAAGGATGGCGAATATACCGAAGGCCTCCAGCGCTACATACGCGAAGAAACCTATCCTGAACCACGCTTCTTTGAGCTAATGAAATGCCCTTCCGAAAAAGCCATGAAAGAAATGATAGCCGACGCTGAGCAGCGATTGGCCGAAGAAGAGGCGAAAACGGCGGCTAACTAGCGTTGAAATTCAGGGCTATCTGTTTGATTAAATAAATTGGGGTGGCGTTCGGCCATTTCGGCTTTGTCTTTTGCTGTGGGAGCATCGCTTTTTGTGATAGCCGAAGTTTCAGGGGTAGGTTGCCAACCTTTATCTTTGGCTTGTCGTAAAGCGGTGGCCATATTATCGAGCGTTTGGGTATGAGAGTTTTTATATTGAGTGTTCCATTCAATCTTTCCAGTTTCCAAATTTAGCGGATTGATATTTAAGGTTTGGTTGTGATGCTCTAAATAACCTGCATTTTCCATTTCAGCTAAAAAGCTGGTTAGGCTTGTTTCAATTTCCTCTGCGGTCATTTTTGAAAAGTCATGCTGTTTGGAGTGTTCGTCTCTTTTTTGATGAAATTCACCTCGGCTTAGATTTTTCAAAAAGAATATTTGGCCGCCGAGCTGTAATGGTGTTTCAATATTAACAGGCTCGCTGGTGGTTTGGTCTAATGGAATATCTTGATGCGCTACACGTTCACCGTGCTTGGCTTCAAAGAACTTTTCAGGTGTATGAATTACTTGTGGGTTGGCTTGGTCTAACTCGGCTAAATAATTTTCCTTATCTGCAATGATTGCGACAGCTGGAATACTCTTGGTGCTAAAGTTAGCCAACATATAGCCAAGAGGTGCAGCTTTATCATCAAGTTCACTCCTACTGTTTAGTTTTAGAGCATACATATAAGATAACACGCCGTGGTCGGCACCGAAAATGCCATTCACTTGTTCGCTGCCATCTGCGCGATGGTTTACGTGCCTTTCAATATGCGCGGCATCTTTGCTGATATTAGGCGTTGCATGGCTTACCCATAGGGGGAGCTGATAGGAATCTTTACTCATCCCACATCATAACAAAAGATTGTTAAAGCTTCGTTACATCTGCTATACGCGCGGCTATGAGCAAAAAATTATATATTAAGACCTATGGCTGCCAGATGAATGTGTATGACACGGAGCGCATGGAAGATGTGCTTGCGCCGCTGGGCTATGAAATGCACGACCAGCCTGATGATGCCGATTTGGTGATTTTAAATACCTGCCACATCCGTGAGAAGGCCGAGGAAAAAGTTTATTCTGACCTTGGCCGTATTAAAAAGAAGCGCAAAGGTCGTGAGAGTATTATCGCGGTTGGTGGTTGTGTGGGGCAGGCGGCTGGCGAACAAATTATGAAGCGCGCGCCTTATGTGGATATGGTGTTCGGCCCGCAAACTTATCAGAAGCTACCGCAGATGCTGCGC
>JALZUV010000285.1 GCA_023301245.1 Rickettsiales bacterium | reverse complement strand
TTTTCGCTCATCCCCACCCTCACCCACAGTGCTTACTTAGGCATTTACACCCACGGAACTGAAAGCCAAAAGGAACGCTACCTGCCCGACCTCGCCTCAGGTAAATCATCTGGCATTATGGCGATGACAGAACCTGCAGCAGGCAGCGACTTAAGCACCGCACGCACTACCGCCACCCCCCAATCAGACGGCAGCTACCAGCTTGATGGGCAGAAAATTTATATCTCTGGTGGTGATAATCATTTCACGAACGTGAGCGATGACGGCAATATTATTCATGTTGTTTTAGCCAAGGTTAAAGATGCTGACAGCGGCGAAATTGATGAGCGCGTTAGCATGTTTATTGTGCCAAAAGTTCTGGTGGATGATGCTGGTGTTCGTACTCGCAACAGCGCAGGCGCTATCGGCATTGAACATAAAATGGGCATGGCAGGTTCGGCCACCTGCACCATGCTTTACAAACAGGCATGGGGCGAACTTATTGGGATACGCGGCAAAGGCATCGCCACCATGTTCGCGGTTATGAATGAGGCGCGCAACCACGTTGCCCGCCAAGCCATTGGCTGCGCCGAAGCCGCTTATCAGAAAGCCTATCATTACGCCACCGACGAGGCATCAGGTCGCCGTATGGGACGTGCCATTGGTGGTACTGTTGATACTGATAAACCCGCCGATTTAATTGTGGTTCACCCGCCTGTACGCAAATTATTACTGCATATGAAAACTCAAATTTCGGGCGCAAGAATGCTGCAACTCGACACGGCTTTACAGATGGATTTATCGAAGAATTCCGATGATGCCGCCGCATGGGTAAGCCTCATGACCAATGTCGTTAAAGCACATATTACCGATATTGGAAGCAGCGTGACCGACGATGCAATTCAAGTTTTCGGCGGCATGGGTTATGTAGAAGAAACAGGCGTTGCACGCCATTATCGCGATGTGCGCGTCACCCGAATTTACGAAGGCACTAATCAGATTCAAGCCGTAACGCTATTGCGCCAAATGAAGCATCTTCCCCTATTCATCCAACGTATCGAAACCTACATTAACAATGCCACCCATAGCGAACTAGCAAGCAACCTGCGCGCCGCATTAGATAATGTAATTCATGTTGCCGAAAATCTCACCGCCAAAGGCGCAGAAGAATTTGCCAGTGGCGCGGAAGATTTACTCGAATTGCTCGGCATTACCGCGCTCGGCTATTACCACGCTCGCGCCGCACAAACGGATGATGCAAAACTCGCCGAAGCTAACTTCTATCACGCGCATATTCTCGCCAACCATCATTCACTGGCTAAACGCGCATTGGCAGGGCTAGAAACTCTGGCTATCCGCTAGTGATACGTGTATGACGCTGCCATGAGTAGCCGCGTTTTATTAAGCCTTGAAGAAATTACCCTCACCTTTGGCGGTAAACCGCTATTTGAGGAATTGACGCTGCATGTCAATGAACGTGACCGTATTTGCTTAGTCGGCCAAAATGGCGCAGGCAAAACAACCCTCATGCGCCTAATGACTGAAGATTTGGAACTGGATGCAGGTAATCGGTTTGTCTTACCGGGCACTACCATCGGCTATCTGGCGCAACAAGTGAAATACGACCCTAATGAAACCGTCAAAGAATTCGTACTCTCTGGCCTGCCCAAAGAAGAACAAACCGAAGCCAATGAATATCTGGCGGAGATGGTTATTGCGCCGCTTGGGCTAGACCCAGCATCGCCCATGCGACCACTTTCTGGCGGACAAGTTCGCCGCGCCGCCCTCGCCCAAGCGCTGGTACGCGACCCTGATATTCTACTGCTCGATGAGCCGACCAACCATCTCGACCTACAAGCAATTGAATGGCTAGAGAATTACCTACAAAGCTATCATGGCGCGCTTATTGTGGTTAGCCACGATAGAACCTTCCTCGCCAATGTATCGCGCAAAGTCTTTTGGGTCGATAGAGGCAGCATCAAAACTTGCCCCTATGGTTACGCGCAATTTGAAGATTGGCAGGAAGAGCAAGTTGCCCATGAAGCACGTGAATTGCAAAACCTACAAAAGAAGGTCGTCGCCGAACATGGCTGGACACAAGGCGGGGTTACAGGCCGCCGCAAACGCAACGTGCGCCGCTTGCGCGAGTTAGGTCGATTACGCGAGAAGCTACGAGCCGACAAAGCCGCCTACCGTCAGCGTTCGCAAAAAATTGCGCTCGATTCGCTCAGCACACCAAACGCTAGTAAAATTACCGCTGAATTCAAACAAGTAAGCAAAAGCTTCGATCGTGATGGCGTGAAAATCTCTATTCTCGATGAGTTTGACCACCTAATTCTAAAAGGCGACCGCTTGGGTATTTTAGGCAAAAATGGCTCAGGTAAATCCACCTTCCTGAAAATGCTCATCAAAGAACTTGAGCAAGATAGCGGCTTTATTTTCCGCAGCAAAACGCTGGAAATTTCTTACTTCGATCAAAATCGTAGCGACCTCGATGAAAATAAAACCCTGTGGGAAACGCTCTGCCCCAATGGTGGACAAGATGTGCTAATCGGCCAAGGCGAGCAGCAAAAAACCATGCATGTGTGCGGTTATCTAAAACGCTTCCTGTTTGACCCTGCGATTGCACGCAATAAGGTTGCCACCCTATCAGGCGGCCAACAAAACCGCTTATTATTGGCCAAAATTATGGCTAACCCCGGCAATCTATTGATTCTTGATGAACCCACTAACGACCTTGATATGGATACGCTCGATATGCTGCAAGGCATGCTTGCCGATTATTCAGGCACACTCATTGTCGTTAGCCATGACCGTGATTTTCTCGATAGAACCGTTACCGAAATTCTCGCTTTCGAAGGCGATGCAAAAGTACATAACGTGTTCGGTGGCTATAGCGATTATATGCGCGAAGTGCATGGCCGTGCGGCAAAGGTAAAGCAGGAAGAGAGAGAGGCGAAACAAGAGCAAAAAATCTCCAAGCCAGAACCTCTCGATCCGATGAAGAAGCCCCTCACCTACGGCGAAAAATTAGAGTTACAGAAGCTCCCGCAAGAAATGGAAAACTTCCAAAACAAACTAGAACTCATCCAAGAAAAACTAGACGAAACTGGGCTTTTCGAAAAAGACCCTGATGGATTTCAATCCCTCATCAGCGATTACGAAGCCCAAAAGAAAAAGCTCGGCGAAACCGAAGAGCGCTGGATAGAATTAGAAGAGCGTTCAATGGTTAGTGCTTAGCTGCCTGCGCAATACCGATGCCCGTTTGGGCACGAACATATTGCGCGTCAAATTTGGCTCTGTCGGCTTTAGCTTGCGCCGAATTATCAGTGCGCGAGAAGAACCAAATACCAAAAAATGCCACGCTCATCGAAAATAAAGCTGGGTATTTATACGGGAAAATAGCTTGCGCGAAACCGAATACATCAACCCACACCACAGGGCTTAAAATGACGAGCACACTAGCCGTTAGCAGCCCTAATGCACCGCCAATAAACGCACCGCGCGTGGTGAGCTTTCGCCAATAGATAGACAGTAGCAAAATGGGGAAGTTTGCACTCGCAGCGATGGCGAAAGCCAACCCCACCATAAAGGCGATATTTTGCTCTTGGAACAAAATTCCAAGGCCAATCGCCAATACACCAAGCGCAAGCGTGGCTTGTTTGGAAACGCGCATCTCTTTGGCCTCATCGACCTTGCCTTTGCAGAACACATTCGCATATAAATCATGCGAAATGGCGGAGGCTCCCGCGAGCGTTAGCCCCGATACTACCGCCAAAATAGTAGCAAAGGCGACAGCGGAAATAAAGCCCAGCAACAGGTCGCCGCCCACCGCATCGGCCAAGTGAATGGCGGCCATATTATTGCCACCAAGCAAGCCGCCTTCGCCAGTGAGATAAGCGCTATCAGTACCAACCAGCACAATAGCACCAAAGCCGATGATGAAGGTGAGTATATAGAAATAACCGATAAACCCTGTTGCATAAAGCACCGAACGGCGCGCTTGTGTAGCATCGCGCACAGTGAAAAATCGCATCAGAATATGTGGCAATCCTGCTGTTCCGAACATTAAAGCAAGCCCAAGCGAGATGGCGGAAATGGGGTCAGAAAGCAATCCACCAGGCGACATAATAGCATCGCCTTTGCTATGTAACTCGGTCGCCCGTTGGAAGAAAATTTCGAGGTTAAAGTCAAACTGCATCAATACTAATATAGCGATGAGTGATGCGCCAAACAGCAGCAACACGGCTTTGATTATTTGCACCCAAGTGGTGGCAAGCATACCGCCAAAGGTCACGTAAAGTACCATCAACACACCGACAATAATAACGGCAGAAGCATAAGGCAGGCCAAAGAGTAGTTCGATAAGTTTTCCCGCTCCCACCATCTGCGCGATGAGGTAAAGCAGCACGGTAACCAGCGACCCTAAGGCAGATAGAATACGTATGGGCGCTTGTTTGAGGCGATAAGATGCAACATCGGCGAAAGTATAGCGACCCAAGTTGCGCAAAGGTTCGGCGATGAGTAACAGCACAATCGGCCAACCTATTAGAAAGCCGATGGAATAAATTAAACCATCAAAACCTGAGGCATAAACTAAAGCTGATATTCCTAAGAAGGAAGCCGCCGACATAAAATCGCCCGAAATAGCGAGGCCGTTTTGAAACCCCGTAATGCCACCACCTGCGGTATAGAAGCCTTCGGCCGTCTTGGTGCGGCGAGCCGACCAATAAGTAATGCCCAGCGTTGCGCCGACAAATAATAGGAACATCGCAATCGCCACTACGTTAATTTGGTGCTCCATGATTATTGATTCTCCAACTTACGGTGAATTTCATCGGTTAATTTTTCAAGCGAGTGATTCGCTTGGTAAACATAGATGCCCGTAATGGCAAAAGTTGCGAATATCACGCCCATACCCACCATCAAGCCAACCGAGATAACTCCACTTCCAACCGTTCCGCTTAGGGCTTCGGGCACAAAAGCAATCGTTAGAATGAAGGAGAAATAAATGACCATCGTTAGTAGCAGTAACGGCCATGTGAGCGCCTTGCGCTTGGCAACCAATGCCTGATATTCAGGCATTTCGGCAATGGCGCTATAATCTATTTTGCTCATTTAACCATGCTAGCCAATTGCGGGCAAATTCAAACCTTTTTCTTTTGCGCAATCGAGGGCGATGTCGTAACCCGCATCGGCGTGGCGCATTACGCCTGTTGCAGGGTCGTTCCATAGCACGCGCTTTATGCGCTCGGCTGCGTCATCCGAACCATCGGCGCAAATCACCATGCCTGAATGTTGCGAATAGCCCATACCTACGCCACCACCGTGGTGCAAGGATACCCATGTTGCCCCTGATGCCGTGTTAAGTAATGCGTTGAGTAATGGCCAATCGGATACGGCGTCCGAGCCATCTTTCATGGCCTCGGTTTCGCGGTTAGGCGACGCGACCGAACCTGAATCTAAATGGTCGCGACCAATGACGATGGGGGCTGATAATTCACCCGATTTCACCATCTCGTTAAAGGCGAGGCCGAGCTTATC
>JALZUV010000284.1 GCA_023301245.1 Rickettsiales bacterium | reverse complement strand
CCGACGCTCTTCCGATCTGTATCAATAATATGCTCATGATTAAATTGCCCATTCTCTGAGATGTCAGCGAGCATTTTATAGAGCCATATTGCTGTTCTGGTCTGACGAGTTATTTTGTTTGCGTCAGGGCTACTATTCGCAATTTCAGTAATAAAATGGGTGAATCCCGCATCACTCCAGAAAAAGACATCTAGGCAATGTTCCGCTAATTCTGGTGATTTTCCATTAGTTTTCCAAATTGGCTGTAACAGGAAGGCTGTCTGATTACTCTCTAGACTTAGAGATATCTTTTTTAAAACAGCGATGATTTTAGGAACGAACGGCAAAACTTGCTCCGCTTCTGACCAATCATCTGGATTTACCATAGTATCTAGATTGTTAGATAAGTTGCCATCCAGTCCCTTAGCTATACTGCAAGCGAGGTAGACTACCGTATCGGGTCTCACTACAATTTCGCAACCATAATTCATTTCATCTAAACAGCATGTGGTGTTGTCAGGTAATGCTGTTAATTTCACTTCAATGCCGGCTAAACATTTACCAGTGCTTTTTTCTTGTATGACTAAATCCGTTCTAGGTAGTGCTCCTATAACAAATCTGTCGAACGGAGTATGTAGCGATTCAAATGCAAAAAAAGTGTTGCTGCTTAAAGGGTTGATATTGAAAGCTTTAGATATGGAAATATCTTGGCACACAAATTTTTTGTCAGCGATGGATAGATAGTTGGCTTTTTTTTCTAGTGAGTGTAAGTAGCAGCAAAGTGAGGCGGGGAATGTTGAATTAAATTTGTTTTTCCCCCACGCCTCTTTGGTCGTGAAGTCTCTATTGCTATTACTTAATCCAAATAAACTAGGTGAGGTAGTGGCGGCCATGTGTTTGCGGAGTTCTTGATCTTGATTCCCGAGGGAGTCGTTTCAGAATAGGTAATAAAGATCTAGTGTCTATGGTAAATACTGATCTTATAATTATGCGATCGCATAGGCGAAGCTTTCTAGTCGTGGTTTTCAGACGCAGACGAAAATCGCACATTCTAGCCCTTGTTTGTTAATCCTGCGTCTGGAAATTGCGGGGGCAAGCAACGCGCGCACAGATCGTGAGAGTCATTTTTTCGAGTGTAATTATGTGTGCCTCCTAAAGGGTAGACGAAAAGATAACTTTAAAGTTGCCAAAATGTCTTCTTTGTGTGAATTTTCATTCATGAGTAAGGAATTCCAATTTGTAGAAATACCAGACGAGCTATTACCAATTATAGGGAACCCTGATGAGGGCACGCGTGTTTACCGTGTGAAAGGCGATGAAAACGGCACGGGTTCTTGGTTTGAAGCGTTCTCAAAGATCGTGGGGAAAACTGTATCGCCTGGGGGTGTGAGTATGTTTGCCCCTGTTTCACGTGCCGCTGTTTATAAGAGACTTAAAGAAGGTCGCCTTACGATGTTTTGCTACCACCCCGAGGAAACACACCGTGGATTCTTTGGTAAAAAGAAGAAATGCCGTGGTAATCCATACGGCTATATTCCTGTATCTGAGTGCAAGGCGTGGGCTGCGGAGCTTGAAGAGAAAATGGTTAGGCTCGGTCATATTTCTAAAGAAGAGCTTGAAGGTTCAAAGCCTGATTGGGTTGGAGATTTTCTAAAATGGGAATCTAAGTGGAGAAAGGAGAAGAATCACGATGAATAAGCAGAGTGAAAAATCTAATGAGGATCGTCTGATGACGTTAAAAGAATTTGTAGCTAAGCTCGGTGTGGATCGTCGAACGCTATATCGTATGATTGATCGCGGAGAAGTTCCGAGACCGATTAAACAGGGGAAGCTGAATTACTTTTTCGAGTCGGATTTGTTGAATTATTTTAACCACCTCAAGGCACAAAGATCATGAATAGAATCCCATGTAAGCTACTTAAAAGGTCGAACTCACCGTTTTGGAAGGTTCGCTATCGACTACCTGACGAAATCAAGCCACGTGAAAAGAGTCTAGGCGTCCGTGACAAGCAAAGTGCAGAAAAACTAAAATCTGATTTTATCATTAAACTGGAGCGGGAATTTTCTGGTCTTACTCCATCGCGTGCTGAGATAGCAAATGCTCATCTTTCGCTTTTTGATTTGGTGGAAGAGTTTAGAAATGATCTGCACGCCATGAAGCGAACAGAAGACTATGTGAAAACCACATGTCAGCAGATTACTACTCCAGCTCAGGAATGTGGTTGGAAACTGGTTAAGGATATTCAGCCAGATAGTTTTACTCGATGGCGTGCTCGTGACGGGAAGAGATCACCGAGAACATTGAATCTTTACCTTGCGAGTCTGAAAGCATTTCTCAACTGGCTCATTAAATCAGGGAGGCTTGATAGGAATGTGTTGGACTCCGTGTCTAAGGTTAAAGAAACGAATGACAAGCGTCGAGAGCGTAGGGCATTCACAGATACTGAGATAAAATCGTTGCTTTCGGTAGCACCACCAGAGAGACGCATTGTGTATCTAACGGCCATTCATACTGGGCTCAGACGAGGGGAGTTGTTTAATCTGGAATGGCGTGACGTATTTCTCGATGCAGAGACCTCACACATGATCCTGAGAGCTGAAACCACAAAGAATGAAAAGAGAGAGCCCGTCTGTCTGCACCCTGAGATAGTGCGTGAGCTTGAGGCGATAAAGCCAGAGGGAGAGAAGCCTGGGCAAAAAGTTTTCATCAAGATTTCACGAATGGCGAAGGTCAAAGAGGATTTGAAAGCTGCGGGGATTCCTTACAGAGATGAGTTTAACCGTGTAGCAGACTTCCACGCTCTCAGACACACCTGTAATAGCCGTATGGCAGCTAATGGCGTGCCTTCCACCATTGCACAGCAAATGATGCGACACAGCGATATCAAGCTAACGATGGGGGCTTACCTTGATACCAAGATTCTGCCCGTTGCGGATCACGTCAATGCAATGCCCTCACTGCTACCAGTGTCACATATAGTGTCACATATTCCAGTCCCAGAGGGTCAAGACGTGTCACAAGCTGACACAGAAGCAAATCAAGTAGACACGAAAAAACCCTTGATAAATCAAGGGCTTAGTCACGTTGTGTCACATTCTGACACGGTATGTAGTGAAGATGGAAATGGCTCCTGCACTTGGGATCGAACCAAGGACCTAGTGATTAACAGTCACCCGCTCTACCGCTGAGCTATGCAGGAATTGTTTCCAATTTTGTC
>JALZUV010000283.1 GCA_023301245.1 Rickettsiales bacterium | reverse complement strand
GGTATGAAAACAAAAATTGAAGCTGCTAAGATTGCGACACGCGCAAGCTGCACCACTTACATTGGCGATGGGCACAAGCTAAACCCTTTATCAAATTGGCAAAAAGGCACTGAATTTACCGCCTCTTCCACCCCGCTAAAAGCTCGTGCGCGCTGGATTAGCGGCTCAATTGAACCAAGTGGAAAAGTGACGATTGATACAGGTGCTATTGCCGCACTCAACAAGGGCAGCAGCTTACTTCACGTGGGCGTACAATCCATTGAAGGTCAATTTAACGAAGGCGATACACTCGCAATTATTGATGCCAATGGGAAAATGCTCGGCAAAGGTTTAAGCAATCTCGATGCCGCCACCGCGCAAAAACTCATCGGCAAACAAAGTGCCGAAATTCTTATAATTTTAGGGTATGAAGTTGCCAGCGAACTCATTCACCGCGACCATATGGTACTGGCTTAAAAGCCCGGCGCGAGGCCAATACCTGCACGGTTAGAATTTTCAGGCCCTAACTCACTACCGCCATAGCCATAACCACTATTTCTCGCCCCTCGGTATGCGGGTGGCTGCGCAGCAGGTGCTGCTGGATAACTATATTGCGGCTGGGGTTTGGGTTGCGGCGCAGGACTGTAACCATAATTTTGTGGTCTTTGCTGCTGGCCTGCAGGTGGGCGGTATCCCTGATTATAAGGCTGTGGCTGCTGATAGTTCTGTTGCGGTATTTGCTGCTGATACTGTTGTTGCTGCGGAACCTGCTGATACTGCTGCGGCGCTCGTATCTGTTGTTGATATTGCTGTTGCGGTGGCGGATAGCCTTGCTGCGGCGCGTAGCCATAAGGCTGCTGAATCGCTTGCGGTTGTGGGTAGCCCTGCGGTTGCTGTGCTGTACGCGCTGCTTGCTGTTGCTGAATACCATAAGGCGTAGGCGCCCAAGGGTCGCCCGATAGGGTCGAAGTATCGTTAGGGCCGCCTTTAGTGCTATTAGTTTTCTTCGGCGAGGTAACGCCCCACCCCTTACGTTTCATGCAACCTGCAAAGGCCTCTAACAAAGCCGCATTATAATTTCTTACATTACCAGAACTGGCACGAACTCGTTTTTGTGCATCGTCTTGGCATGTATTGCGCGAAGCAACATAACCATTTTGAATAGAAGTTTCATTATGACACCAAATCAAGCACCAGCCGCTAGTACAGCCCGTAAGCAGTAGCGCAGTCACCCATAGAGCCATTAACGATTTTACATTCATACCCTTATTATACGCTTTTAAACGCCCCGCAGCAATGCTGTCACGCAATTGTAACAAGGCTTTGTTATTCCGCTTTATTTTTTCATTTTTCGAAGAATAAGCCTAAATCATTTACGCCGACTTTTATCGTATCGCCATCGGCAACTTCGCCTTTAAGCAGTTGCTCGGCCAGTGGGTTTTGCAATTTTCGTTGGATAACACGCTTGAGAGGGCGAGCGCCATAGATGGGGTCATAACCCGTATCTGCCAGCCATGTTTTCGCTTTATCATTGAGCGCCAGCGTAATTTCGCGCTCTTTCAAACGTTTTTGCAAACTCGCTAATTGAATATCGACAATGCCCGTCATATGTTCGCGACTTAGGCGCGTAAACATCAAGACCTCATCCAAACGGTTGAGAAATTCTGGGCGGAACGCGTTGCGCACCGATTCCATCACATTCTCGCGGGTGCTTTCTGAAATCTCATCGCCTTCGGCTTCAGCTAAATGTTCGCTACCTAGGTTTGAAGTTAAAATTATCATCGTATTTTTAAAATCAACCGTGCGGCCTTGGCCATCGGTTAAGCGGCCATCATCCAGCACTTGAAGCAAAATATTAAACACATCGGGATGCGCTTTTTCGACTTCATCAAACAAAATCACCTGATAGGGACGACGACGCACGGCTTCGGTCAACAGCCCACCCTCATCATAGCCCACATAACCCGGAGGTGCTCCAACCAAGCGAGCCACCGCGTGCTTTTCCATATATTCCGACATATCCACGCGTAGCAAGGCCTGATCATCATCAAAAATAAATTCGGCGAGCGCCTTGGTAAGCTCCGTTTTACCGACCCCCGTTGGCCCTAAAAATAGGAATGAACCAAGCGGACGGTTTGGATCTTGCAGCCCCGAACGTGAACGGCGCACAGCATTGGAAACGGCGGCGATGGCTTCATCTTGGCCAATCACGCGCTTATGTAATAACGCTTCCATTTTCAGCAATTTATCACGCTCGCCTTCGAGCATCTTTTCAACAGGAACTCCCGTCCAACGCGAAACGATGGAGGCAATATCATCCGCCTTTACTGCTTCGGCGACCAATGCACCTGATTGTTCTTTTTCGGCTTCTTTCAGCTTTTTCTCAAGCTCAGGAATTTGGCTATAATAAACCTCACTCGCCTTTTCCAATTCACCTTCTTGCTGTAGCATGGTGAATTCTAAGCGGGCACGTTCAAGCTGCTCTTTCAGCTCTTTTCCTGAATCTAAACGCGATTTTTCATTTTGCCATTTGGCCGTAAATTTATCAGACTCACCTTGCAGTTTTGCAATTTCTTCTTTGATCTTACCAAGGCGTTTCTGCGAAGCATCGTCTTTCTCTTTTTTCAGCGCTTCAGTCTCAATTTTCATTTGAATCAACTTACGGTCAATTTCGTCTAACGCTTCGGGCTTACTATCTACTTCCATGCGTAATTTACTGGCCGCTTCATCCATTAAATCAATCGCCTTATCGGGCAAAAAGCGGTTAGTAATATAGCGATGCGATAGGGTCGCCGCCGACACTAATGCCGAATCGGCGATACGCACCCCATGATGCATTTCGTATTTTTCTTTTAACCCACGCAAAATAGAAATCGTATCTTCTACCGTTGGCTCACTGACTAATACCGATTGGAAACGCCGCGCGAGCGCCGCATCTTTTTCAATATATTTGCGATATTCATCAAGCGTGGTCGCTCCTATACAATGCAACTCGCCGCGCGCTAAGGCGGGTTTCAGCAAGTTTGAGGCATCCATACTGCCCTCGCCTGCGCCTGCACCTACCAGCGTATGCACCTCATCAATAAATAATACAATCTCACCCTCTGCATGGCTCACTTCAGACAATAACGCTTTGAGGCGCTCTTCAAACTCACCACGATATTTCGCACCCGCGACTAATGCTCCAAGATCAACGACCAACACGCGTTTTTCCTTCAGCGTATCGGGCACATCGCCCGCGACAATGCGTTGCGCCAACCCTTCGATAATGGCGGTTTTACCCACACCGGGTTCACCAATCAGCACGGGGTTATTCTTCGTACGGCGCGATAGCACTTGGGTTGTACGGCGGATTTCTTCATCGCGGCCAATCACAGGGTCGAGCTTACCTAAACGGGCGGCTTCCGTTAAATCGCGCGTATATTTCTTCAGCGCTTCAAAATTATCTTCAGCGCTGGCACTGGTAGCTTTACGACCTTTACGGGTATTTTTGATAGCTTTCTCTAAGTTTTGAGGAGTGATACCCGCTTTAGCTAAAATCTCACCCGATGGGGTTTCCGTGTTAATTGCAATGGCTTGAACAAGGCGGTCGGTGGTTACAAACTCGTCACCTGCTTTTTCTGCAAGCTCTTGCGCGGCGGCAATAACACGCGCAGTTTCTGGCGCTAAATGCAATTGCCCTGCCCCGCTGCCTTCAACCTTTGGCATTTTATTGAGTATATTTTGAATGTCTGATTGCAGGCTCGTACTGTTACCGCCTGCCGCTTCAATTAGCTTAAAGGCCGCACCTAATTTATCATCTAATAGCGCCTTAGTTATATGTTCCACCGTAAAACGCTGATGGCTCTCACGAATTGCAATGCCCTGTGCCGCTTGCAAAAACCCACGACTTCTATCGGTAAATTTTTCGAAATTCATATCAAACTCCTCGCTAACCCGCGGTGACCGCGCAACTGTCGATTTTACAAATGTTGTTTCCTATGATATATAGATGGGAATGAGGGTAAAGTTTTTCAAGTGCTTAGCACTATTATTGTGTATTTTATTTACTAACACGGCGCAAGCTGATGCTTTGGTGTTTGAGGGCGATTATGCCTTTTCATGGAGTGGCTTACGTTTGGGTAAGCTCAACCTACAAATGAAGTATGATGATGAAAATTATAACGTTGAAAGCCGCCTAAAAACCTCTGGTTTTGTTGCCCTTTTCAGCAAGCATAAAAGCACGACTAAAGTTTCTGGTAAAACCAAGAGTAACGAATTTCAGCCCATCACCTATCGCAGCGATTACCGCAGTGGTGGCCACGACAAAAGCATCGAAATGAACTACGATGCAGCCGGAAAAATTACCAAAGAAGAAATTCTGCCGTGGCGCGGCGCTCGCCCCGAAGTGCCTGTTGGTTTAAAAACAAAGGTGGACGATAGCTTAACCGCCATCCTTTCGATGCGCGTTGCCATTAAGAAGGCACTAGCAAATAATGAAACTGAAATTACCATCCCTGTTTTCGACGGCGTAAGGCGCTTCGATTTACAAGCTCGCGTCCTTAATGCAAATACGAGTATTTTTCTAGATGATAAGAAAGTGCCCGCAATTAAACTTGTTTTAAAACGTATCCCACTGGGTGGATTCAAACAAAAAGAAATCAAGAAAATGGCCAAAGGCGAGCCCGACTTGGAGTTCTTCATTGAAAAAGAAAACTTTACCCTGCTCGGCTTCCAACTCGACCTTTATGGCGGCACAGTTATGGCATGGATAAAGGATTATTGCTTCAATGAAGCTTGCAATATTAACACCACAAATGTCGCTTCGAAATAAATCATTTATGCGTTAAACTACTGCCATGCTCTGGCCTGATGTTACTGAACTAAAAAAATTCTACGATTCTGCCTTAGGGCAAGTTTGCACGCACAACTTGCGCCGCGCCGTCGCAAAAATTTGGCCCGAAGCCAAGGGCGAAACCCTCATTGGCCTTGGCTATGCTATCCCAACTCTACGCCCTTTTTTAAAGAACGCCGATGTGGTTACCGCCGCCATGCCTTCAGGCCAAGGGGTCGTACATTGGCCTGAAGGTCGACCCAACCAAACGCTATTAATCCACGAAAATTTATTGCCATTTCATAGTGGCACACTCAATCGTATTTTATTATTACATGCGCTTGAGCATACCCCCACCCCCTCGACTTTATTGAACGAGTTACAACGCTGTTTAACCCCATCGGGGCGAGTATTACTGCTAGTACCAAACCGCCATAGCTTCTGGGCACGTGCAGATTCCGCTCCCTATAGTAACGGTCAGCCGTATAATTTAACGCAACTAAAGAACCTATTACAGCGACATGATTTTGCTGTGATTCAATCGCATGAAGCGCTATTTTTTCCACCCACAAACTCGCGTGCAATTTTACGATTTGCTCGATTTATTGAGAATATTGGCAGTCGGTTTTTCCCGCATTTTGGCGGCATTTTATTGCTCGAAGTTGAGAAACGTAAGCAAGCGCCTATTAAAGGAACCCCCATAAAAGCCTTTGCTGGAGCGGCTAAGGCCGCGACATCGTTAAATAGAAATCTACCGTAACACTCTCTTAACATTTAGTTGTTATAATGAAATTTCACCTTAATGGGTGAAACTTTTAAACTATAGGTAAGGATACCTCAGATTATGGCACTTAAAAAGAAATATGCCTCAGTAAAGAACCCAACGATTGAAGCAATCTTGGGCGAACACTTCCGATTTGCAAATGCAGATCAAGCAAAAGACCGCCTAGAAGCACTGGGCGACACCTTTATTACGTCACGTCTTCCTGAAGATATTGACACGAACCCCACCGAATTGAAATTATGGATACGTGGCTACGGCCTATCCTCCGCTATGCGCGAAAAAGGCTATATTGGCAATTATGCGCGCTTTGAAGTGAAACGCGCCGAAAAAGGCAAATGGACGATTTCACCTGTATTATTGAGTATTGATAAAAAATACCATCCGCAGCGCCGCCAACCGCCTCGCCGTCACCCTAACTGGGGTCACCCTATTATGCGCGACATTCAAAAAAATCGCGTACATACGCAAGTTGATACTGCACAAAATGAGATGGTTCGCTTGCATGAGCTCTTCCCCGAAGTTTCCATTCCGCTGACGAATAAAATGTACATTATGGTGTATCAAAAAACCGATGATGGCCAACCACCTATCAAAAAATGGGTACTAGAAATTAAAGCAACCGAAGATGGTGCTGGTTTTTACATTGATAATTATCCGAATGAATATCAACCTGATGCACGCACGCAAGCGGCAGAAGCCAGCGTTGAAACCTCTCCTCCTGTGCAAAAAGAAGCAATGGGTAAATTTACCTCTGCTGCCTTACTGAAGAAAAGCCGTAAAACCGCGCCGATTATGCAGAAAAAGGAAGAGACCGAAAGTTAATCTTTATGAAAGAGGCCCAAAATGCCCACCCCAATTAGCGACAAAGATATCATCCAACGTATGAATGATATGGCTCATAACCCGAGTCGATATGGCATTGAATCTGGCCAAATTATAGGCGCTGAGCAGGTTCGTGATATGTTAGAAGAGGAACGCAAAGTTATATCACTTTCGAATGGTAGTGATAGAACTCTCGCAGATAATATTAACAGGGTGGGCAAAGACCCAAAAGCTTATGGGTTTTCAACCAATGAAGAAATTCCTATAGGTAAATTCACGGCAAAAAACTTAAAGGAACAAAACGAGCGCGCCAACAATCAAGGCCCACAAAAGCAATAATTAGCGATTATTTCGCGTCGTGATATTTTTTAATTTCTTCAGCGATTAAGAAAGCGAGTTCCAAACTTTGCGAGGCGTTTAAACGTGGGTCGCAATGAGTGTGATAGCGACTGCCTAAATCAATTTCCGAAATGGCTTGAGCACCGCCTAAACATTCAGTGACATCTTGGCCTGTCATTTCAAAATGCACTCCGCCTGCGTAAGTACCTTCGGCTTGATGCACAGCGAAAAATTCGCGTACTTCATTTAAAATATCAATAAATTTCCGTGTCTTATAACCGTTAGGTGATTTGATAGTATTACCATGCATAGGGTCGCATGACCAAATAACCTTCGCGCCTTCTTCTTTTAATATACGAATAAATTTAGGCAAATTCTCGCCCACATTACCTGCGCCCATACGCACAATGTAAGTTAAACGCCCTGCTTCATTTTCAGGGTTCAATGTCTCGGTAAGGCGCAGTAAATCGTCTTTGGTCATTGATGGGCCAAGCTTACAAGCAATGGGGTTACCAATGCCGCGCATATATTCCACATGGGCGTGGTCAGGCTGGCGAGTTCTATCGCCAATCCATAATTGATGAGCCGAACAGGCATAATGTTTGCCATCTACATGCTGGCGTGTGAGCGATGATTCATAGCCAAGCAAAAGCGCCTCGTGCGACGTATAAAAACGCGCTTCATTCAGCTCTTCCATATTATCCATATCAAGACCGCAAGCCTCAATAAATTGCACACATTCGGCAATGCGGTCGACTAGTTTTTGGAAACGACGACCTTGTGCTGAATTATCAATAAAATCCATATTCCATTGGCTAATTTGGCGCAAACTAGCGAAACCGCCTGTACCTAAGGCACGCAAAAAGTTGAGCGTGGCGGTGGATTGGTTATAAACTTTCAACAAACGATCAGGGTCGGGTTGACGACCAACAGCTTCAAACTCCATCGCATTGACCGCATCGCCGCGATAGCTCGGCAACTCAATACCATCTTGTGTTTCAGTCCCGCCAGAACGGGGTTTAGCAAATTGGCCAGCAATACGGCCCACTTTTACCACAGGGCAACCTGCGCCATACATCAATGCAACCGTCATTTGCAGCAACACGCGGAAGAAACTGCGGAGGTTATCTTGGCTGAATTCAGCGAAGCTCTCCGCACAATCGCCGCCTTGTAGTAAGAAGGCGCGGCCTTCGCATACTTCGGCCAAATCGCGCTTTAGCTGCACAGCCTCGCCTGCCGAGGTGAGCGGCGGGTAAGAACCCAACTGATGCTCAACCGCTTGAAGCTTCGCTACATCGCTATATTCAGGTTGCTGTAATATTGGATAATCACGCCAGCTTTGCGGGGTCCACAAGGTTTCACTCATACTATTTTTTGCCTTTGCCATAAGACTTAAGATGTAAGCGAGCCGACCCGCAAGCGCAAGCATAGAGTTATATGACAGTTTAATGACAACACCTCTGCCCCCATTGAGAATAACGGCTATTTATGCTATAAGAGTGCATCAAACTTTTTCTCTAAAATACATTTTACAGAAAATTCTCTTTCCGCAAGGAAAGTCACAGATAATCGGTTTATGTTAAGGAGTATTGCTAGTCCCCTCCGACTGGTGATACTCACTTTTTAAACCTTTAAGAAGCATAGTTTTTTTACTCTCCCGTTCTTTCTACGGATTGTTTCGGGAGAGTTTTTAAAAACTAAGAATTATTTATTCTGAAA
>JALZUV010000282.1 GCA_023301245.1 Rickettsiales bacterium | reverse complement strand
CTGCGCGGCGAGTTTTCCGATTTTCTTAGTCACGAAATGGCAGAAGAAATGATAGAGCGTAACCCACGCGCCACACTGCTACAATTTTCCAACTGTGGCCACGCTCCCGCTTTAATGAATAACGAGCAGGTGCTAGCAGTACGCGCATGGCTTAATGCGTAATTAGAGAGTCAAATTGCCATTGTTTTTGGGCTCAGCCTGCACTATATAAAGATTATGGTTGAGTTACCGAATTTTTTACCTACGCCAATTGCACGTCCAAGCGATGCCCCTGGGCAACGCCCTGATGGCCGTCAGCAACAGCAAGATAGGCTCAATCAGTCACAAACTACCAATACTGCTGCACAGCGTTCTGGCCGTACAAAAGCGCCGCTAAATATCATCCCAACGGATGATGCCTTAGTTCGCCTCGTTTCACGAGCGCAGGAAGCACAAACATCGGGGCAAACCCTTGACCGTGGTGCTATTCTTAATTTAATCGTTTAAAAAATACAGGTTACTATGTCGATACAACCAATGGATTGGGAAGACCCCTTCCTACTAGATTCTCAACTCACTGATGAAGAACGCATGATTCGCGATTCTGCGCGTGAATATTTCCGTGGCAAACTTTTCCCTGGTATTATTGAGGCCAACCGCAACCACCATTTTGACCCTAAAATTATGCGTGAAATGGGCGAACAAGGTTTGCTAGGTTCTACGATTGAAGGCTACGGTTGCGCGGGCGCAAGCCATGTGGCCTACGGGCTAATCGCGCGCGAAATTGAATGGGTTGATAGTGGTTATCGCTCTGCGCTTTCCGTGCAATCTAGCCTTGTCATGCACC
Organism: Rickettsiales bacterium; assembly: GCA_023301245.1. Lineage (GTDB taxonomy): Bacteria > Pseudomonadota > Alphaproteobacteria > Rickettsiales > JALZUV01 > JALZUV01. The sequence goes on along the minus strand of JALZUV010000282.1, from coordinate 23,693 downwards.
CTATCCACGAGTTTGGCTCGCAAGAAGTAAAAGACAAATATCTACCTAAACTCGCCACGGGCGAATATATAGGATGTTTCGGCCTAACCGAACCTGACCACGGCTCTGACCCTGGTAGCATGAACACCCGCGCCACCCGCAAAGGCGACCATTACGTGCTAACGGGTAATAAAATTTGGATTACCAATTCTCCCATCGCCGATGTTTTTGTTGTATGGGGTAAAGTTTACGGCGACCAAGATGTTGCCGATGGAACCATCAGCGGCTTCGTGATGGAAAAAGGCTTTAAAGGCCTTTCCGCTCCTGAACTTAAAGGGAAGCTATCGCTTTGCGCGTCTATCACAGGTGAAATTGTGATGGATAATGTTGAAGTTCCAGCGGGCAATCGTCTAGATGTTACGGGCCTTAAAGGGCCGTTTAGCTGCCTAAACAAAGCACGCTACGGTATTGGTTGGGGCACAATGGGTGCCGCAGAATTCTGTCTGCAAGCCGCTCGTAGTTACACCCTCGAACGCGAACAATTTGGCCGTCCGCTTGCTGCCAACCAATTGCCGCAAAAGAAAATGGCCGATATGTTAACCGAAATTACGCTCGGCCTAACTGCCGCTTTGCGCGTAGGCCGTATGATAGATGACGGAATTTTAATTCCCGAAACCATCTCCATCATTAAGCGCAACAATGCGGGCAAAGCTTTAGAGATTGCCCGTGTCGCGCGTGATATGCATGGCGGCAACGGTATTTCTGACGAATATCATATTATGCGTCATATGGTGAATTTAGAGAGTGTAAATACCTATGAAGGCACGCACGATATTCATGCGTTAATCTTAGGTCGTTCTATTACTGGCTTGCAAGCGTTTCAGTAAACGCAGCAACTTGGGCTTAGCTGGGCTTGAAAGCCTAATAAGTGGCGCAAAGCTTGGCAGAACAAGTGCTGCTAACCTTATACCAACTCCCTGATTCGTAGCCCGTATAAAGGCTAGCAATATCGTTTGAATTTGAGCCGCTTTTAGCGCAAGCCGATAAGCTTAGTGCCGCTATAAAAAGAATTATCAGTTTCTGTTTCATCGTTTCCTCTTTGGGTTTTGATGAGCCCAAGATTTAACGCCACAGAAAAATATGTACTGGTAAGTTTACAAGATAGCCATGTGTTTGACGCATGCAAAACAACATTTAACTATAGTTATTAGCTGCTTAGCTCGTGACCTGTACGGCGCTTGTAAAGATATAACATGGCCTGAATCATGGTGCTGTAATCGGCGGGGAATTCCTTCATCGCCTTTTCATAAACCGCCATGATAACTCGCGCTCGGCCCAACCATTTCTCATCTTCGGTTAACTCCCAAAGGCGCAAAATATTATGCAACATCACACCATTAGCGGCAGGTAAGCCTGTGTCGTGGCCTTTATGTATACGCACTAATAAGTTTTCCACACCATCGGTCATAAAATAGCCGCCCTTATCCGCATCCCAAAACACCTGGTTGGTGATACGATGAATTTTACGCGCTTGCACAAGCCATTGCTCATCTCGGGTAATTTCATAAAGGCTTAGCAGCGCAGCTTCAAAATAAGCATAATCTTCTAAGAAGCCATGAATTGTACTGCCCTCTAAGCGTAGCAATATCGTATCTTCAATTAGCGTTTCGCATAGATGTGTTGCGGCCTTTAGCGCTGCTTGCAAATAATCGTCACGCTCGAACGCTTGCGAGGCGCGGACTAATGTATCAATCATTAGGCCATTCCAACCAGCGATAATTTTCTCATCTCTGTCGGGGCGCTTACGCATATCACGCGAGGCTTTTAACTTACCCAAAACGGGGCTTAGCGAATCACGCAAACTCTCGTAAGAGCGTTGTTTCTCGTTTGCCAGTGCCACTAAATGCTGGCGTGCATAGATAGCTTTGCCTTCAACTGCCTCATGCCCTGCATGTTCGGGCAAGTCAGCTAGCCCATAGCATTTACTTAGCAAGTTGCGCTCATCGTCATCGAGTAAGCCGTTTATTTCTTCTTCCGTCCACGCATAATATGCGCCTTCAACCCCGTTTGTTTCGGCATCTAATGCGCTATAGAATGCGCCACTTGGTGCAGTGAGTTCACGTAGCACAAAATCAATCGTTTGCTGGGCAATATCGCGGTGGTATGGCTTATTATTCAACACGTGTAATTCTGTATAGCAGCGGCCTAATAGGGCTTGATTATAAAGCATTTTTTCAAAGTGTGGAGCGCGCCATTCCTTATCAGTACAATAGCGATGGAAGCCACCACCAACCGCATCATTCATCGCGCCGCCGGCCATTTTTTTCAGGCTTTCCTGCACCATTTCCAACGAAGCTTGCTCGCCACGGTGACGATAATCGGACAGTAAAAACAGCAGGTAATTCTCATGAGGGAATTTAGGTTCACCATAAAAGCTGCCAAATTCAGCATCATAATGCTCGCTTAAATAGTTTTGGAATATATCTGCTACGGTTTTATCAGGTGTGCCATCGCCCTCTAAAATTTCGACTGATAATTCATCGCGAATAATACTGGCAACATGGCCAGCAGCTTCGCGTAATTGTGGCTCGCTTTCTTGCCAGCGCTCAACCACTTCTGTGGCGAGTTTGCTAAGGTCGCGCCCCTGCTCTTTCAACATAACGCCGCACGCCAAAAACGGCAACGCATCGGGTGTTAGAAACACATGGTTTGGCCAGCCAGAACTTTTCGTGATGAGGGCACGAGCGCGTAAATAAACCTCATCCACATCGGGGCGAACATCTTTATCAACCTTGATGGCGATAAATTCGTTATTGATAATTTCAGCCAGTTGCGCGTCGCTATAGGTGCGCTTTTCCATCACATGGCACCAGTAGCAGGCAAAATAGCCGACACTTAAAAAGATTGGTTTATTAGCCGCCTTTGCTTTCGCTAGCGTATCTTCATTCCATTCGTGCCATTGAATCATTTTTCGAGCCCTTTATTTTGCGCCTGTTCTTTACGTAACACCCTATCAATTTGCCGAATTACCTGCAAATGATCAGGTCTAATTTTGCGCGATTCCTCGCGGTTTTGAATATCAAACCACTCACGTGCCACGGTTGCTGCATGGATGGCATCAGGTTCATTAAACTCAACAGCTTCGTCCATTTTTAATGGATATAACCACATGGATTTTTTTGTACCCTTGCTGGCGGAAGTGAATTCCACTTCTCCCCAATTACCTGCTTTATCGATGGAATCTAGTGGCAAGCCAATCTCTTCAATCCCTTCGCGCAGAGCGGTTACTATGAGTGACTCTTGCTCGCCATCATGGCTTTCGCGTGTGCCTTTCGCAATTTGAAAGCCAGCGGGGCCAAGTTCTGGCTTTGTGCCTTTAGGTTCGAATAAGTAATATTCAATGCGGCCATTCACCACTCGATACGGCAGCACACCGCATTTATCAATATGCGCGGCGGGTGGCTTTGGCCATGCGCTATCATCGCGCAATGGGGGTGTTTTTAGCGTTTCGGCATAGGTTTGCGCGAGTTTCAGCATTTCATCTTTTGTCATAGCAATAGCAATAGTCTAGATAGGTTAAATATGTCTGAACTATCACACATAAAAACATGGATGCAACAATTGCAAACCATTGCCCTGCCCTTAATTGCCGATTTATCGAGCATTGAGCAAAAGGCCGATGGTTCGCCCGTCACACTAGTCGATAAAACACTCGAACAGTTCCTGCGCGATAAAATAATGGCCGCTTACCCCAGCGATGGCATCATCGGCGAGGAATTCCCTGCCCACCAGCCGCAAGCAAAGCGCCAATGGATAATTGACCCTATCGATGGCACACGCGCGCTCATCGCAGGCGTGCCCACCTTTACCAGCTTGCTAGCATTGGTTGGCCAAGTAAGTGCCATGTTCCAACCCATTACGGGCGAGCTATGGTTGAGCGATGGCGGCGAAACCACTTACAATGGCGAGGTGATTTTTTGCAATAAAGCGGAATCATTTTCCGAGGCTATATTCTCCACCACCTCCCCCCAACTATTTCGCCAGCAAGATAAACCCACCATTGACCGCATTATGCAGAAAAGCCTTAGCGTCCAGCTTGGCGAAGATGGCTATGCTTACGGTAAACTCGCAAAAGGCGAAGTGCATTTAATTATCGAATCTGGCTTGAAACCTTACGACTTTCTTCCCCTCGCGCCCATAGTGCAGGGAGCTGGCGGCATCATTACCGACTGGCAAGGCGAAGCTCTCACCCTACAATCTAGCGGAGATGTGATTGCCGCAAGCTCACAATCCTTGCATAAACAGGCGATGACGCTATTAAACGGGGATGACACATAAACTCAAAATTATCGGCGCGGGTCTTGCAGGATCAGAAGCTGCATGGCAAGCGGCCAATCGTGGCGTGCAAGTTACGCTTATCGAAATGCGCCCGACGCGCGAAACCTTCGCTCATCAAACACAAGATTGCGCCGAATTAGTCTGCTCTAACTCCTTCCGCTCTGACGATGCAACTCGTTCGGCAATTGGCTTGCTGCATGAAGAAATGCGACGACTTGATAGCATTATCATTCGCTGTGGCGATGCTTGCAAACTGCCTGCGGGTAGCGCACTCGCCGTCGATCGCGACGGCTTCTCTGCCATGGTGACCGCCGAGCTTGAGGCTCACCCAAACATTACGCTAGAGCGCCACGAAGTTTCCGAGCTGCCCACAGCTGATGATGGCATGACCATTGTCGCCACGGGGCCGCTAACTTCGGATGCGCTGGCTGATTCTATCCTCAAAGTAACAGGCGAAAAATACCTCGCCTTCTTTGATGCGATTGCGCCCATATTGCTCAAAGAATCTATCGATTTTGATAAAGCATGGTTTCAGTCGCGCTACGATAAAGTTGGTCCAGGTGGCGATGGCAAAGATTACATCAACTTGCCGATGGATAAGACGCAATATGAAACTTTCATTCAAGCGCTGATTGATGGTGACAAAACCGAGTTTAAAGAGTGGGAAAAAGACACACCCTATTTTGAAGGCTGCCTGCCGATTGAGGTGATGGCTGCACGCGGTGGCGAAACGCTACGTTGGGGACCAATGAAACCCGTTGGCCTAACCAACCCGCATGACCCATTGGTAAAATCGCACGCGATTGTGCAGCTACGCCAAGATAATGCCCTCGGCACGCTCTATAATATGGTGGGTTTCCAAACAAAACTAAAATGGGGCGCACAGAAAGAAATTTTCAGCACTATCCCAGGGTTAGAAAATGCTGATTTTGTTCGCCTAGGTGGCATTCACCGCAATACTTTCATCAACAGCCCTACCTTGCTTGATAATGAATTACGTTTAAAGAAACACCCGCACATTCGCTTTGCAGGCCAAGTAACAGGCGTTGAGGGTTATGTGGAATCTGCTTCATCTGGCCTGATGGCAGGGCGCTTTGCTGTGGCTGAACTTATGGGCGAAACTTTTGCGGCTCCCCCAAGTGAAACCGCCATTGGCGCGTTGATGGCACATGTAACGGGCGGCGCAGAAGCAGCTACTTTCCAACCTATGAATGTGAACTTTGGCTTACTCCCCCCATTCGCTGAAAGAGTGCATAAAAAAGAACGCAAAGAAGCTTATTGCACCCGCGCAATGCAGGCGTTTGAACCTTGGTTAAAGCAAGCGGCTTAAGCTGCTTTTGATTGGCTCATTAGCACTGCAACACCGGGGAGTTCTTTGCCTTCCATCCATTCTAAAAATGCACCACCTGCGGTAGAGAGGTAGGTGAATTCATCGAACAGGCCGCTATGAGCGAGTGCTGCGACAGTGTCACCGCCACCCGCAACAGAATGCAGCTGATTTTTAGCCGTTTGCATTGCAGCTTCACGGGCGAGCGCAACCGTTCCCATGTCGAATGGAGTATTTTCAAATGCACCTAAAGGGCCGTTCCAAATAAGGCTTTTACAGCTACGCAACGCTTCACGCATTTCATCGAGCGAAACCATACCAATGTCTAACGCCATTTCATCTTCCGCAATATCGCTCACACTGGCGATACGGTTGGGAGAATGCGCGGCAAATTCTTTGGTCACCACCACATCGGATGGCAGTACGATACGACAGTTTTTTGCAGTGGCTTGCGAAAGTATCTCTTTTGCAGTGGGAACAAGGTCGGCCTCATAGAGCGATTTGCCCATTTTATGGCCTTGCGCTGCGAGGAATGTATGCGCCATTGCGCCACCAATCATCAACACATCAACTTTCTCGAGCAAAAACTCTAACACACTTAGCTTAGTGGAAACTTTTGCTCCCCCGACGATTGCCCCTAAAGGACGTTCGGGCACATCAAAAATACTGCCGAGCATTTGCAGCTCGTTAAGCATGGATGCTCCTGCATAACTTGGCAGATAAGCAGCGACACCCACCATTGAGGCATGAGCACGATGCGCGCAAGAAAATGCATCATTCACAAAAATATCGCCATGCGCGGCTAATGCTTTTGCAAACTGTGCATCATTGGTTTTTTCACCTTTATGAAAACGTAAGTTTTCAAGCATAGCAATTTCGCCATCTTTCAGATTCGAAACAACTTTTTCCGCTTCAACACCAACACTATCAATTGCAAATGCGATGGGTTGCCCCAGCGCTGCGCTAATAGGGTCAACCAAAATGGATAGCGATAACGCAGGGTCATACACACCATTAGGCCGGCCAAAATGCGAAAGAATAATCACCTTCGCGCCACGTTCTGATAATGATTTCAGCGTGGGCAATTGGCGTTGAATACGCGTCATATCGCGCACTTCACGGCCTTGCATAGGCACATTAACATCCATACGCACCAGCACACGTTTGCCTTTTACGTCGATATCTTCAAATGATGGCAAGTTATCCATGCGTCTTAGCCATCAATGCGGTTACATCTAACATACGGTTAGAGAATCCCCACTCATTATCGTACCATGCGGCGATGCGTGCCATGTTACTGCCCGAAAGGCGCGTACCGCTAGCATCAAAAATTGAGCTGGCAGGGTGATGGTTGAAATCAATCGAAACCAAAGGCTCGTCATTATAAGCCAATACGCTTGATGAGGCCGCTTTCATAGCACTATTAATAGCCTCAACCGTCATTGGTTTTTCGCTATTAAAGGTTAAATCAACCAATGAAACATTAGGCGTTGGCACACGAACGGCCACACCATCAAGCTTGCCCGCTAGCTCAGGAATAACCAAGCTAATCGCAGCAGCTGCACCGGTTGAAGTAGGAATCATCGAAAGTGCGGCGGCACGAGCGCGGCGTAAATCTTTATGGGTTGCATCGACAATATTCTGGTCGCCTGTGTAGGCGTGAACGGTTGTCATCAAGCCATTCACAATACCAAATTCATCATTTAGCACTTTGGCCACAGGTGCTAAACAGTTTGTGGTGCATGAGCCAACGGAAACAACGCTATGCTCGGCTTTAAGTGCGTCATTATTAACACCATAAACAATCGTCGAATGTGCATCCGGTGATGGCGCGGATACTAGCACGCCCTTCACATTGCCGCCCATATGACGGTTACATTGCTCAACTGATTTAAAGATACCTGTGCATTCTAGCACGTAATCTACATCCCAGCCGATATTCTCAGGCTCACGCTCATGGGTAAGTTTTACGCGCTTACCATTAATAATTAAATCTTCGCCATCCGCTTTAATGTCGCCACGGAAGGCTCCATGAACAGAGTCATGCCTTAGCAGGTGCACATGCGTTTCAATTGGCGCAGGGCCGTTAACGGCAACCAGTTCAATATCTTTACGGTCAGATTCAACCAATGCACGCAGAACACACCGCCCAATACGCCCAAGCCCATTAATACCAATTCGAATCGTCATAAGTGTTTTCCCCTTTAGTGTTTTGTTAATATGTTTATGCTAGGTTACAAGCCAATTCTCAAGGAGCTTTTTACCATGTCTTACTCATTACCTAAACCATCAAAAGAATCATTTGACGATGATGGCTACACGATGGATCGAAATTTAGCACTCGAAGCAGTCCGTATTACCGAGGCTGCGGCCCTCGCTGCCTCTAACTGGCTTGGCCGTGGCGACGAAAAAGCCGCCGATAACGCCGCGGTAGAAGCAATGCGCGAAGTGCTTAATAATCTAGACATGGATGGCACTGTTGTTATTGGTGAAGGTGAACGCGATGAAGCGCCGATGCTTTTCATTGGTGAAAAAGTTGGCACGGCCAAAGGCCCGCAAGTCGATATTGCACTTGATCCTCTCGAAGGTACAACCACTTGCGCTAATGGTGGCTTCAACTCTATCGCTGTACTAGCAATGGCCAGTAAAGATGGCTTCCTACACGCGCCAGACGTTTACATGGATAAAATTGCCGTAGGCGCAGGCCTGCCCGATGGTGTGATTGACCTAGATAACACAGTGGCGGAAAATTTAACCTCACTTGCAAAAGCAAAGAAATGTGAAATTAGCGACCTTGTTGTTTGCGTGCTTGACCGCGAACGCCATCAAAAGCTAATTGACGATATCCGTAAAGCGGGTGCTCGCATCCTCCTTATTTCAGATGGCGATATTACAGGCATCATTGCGACCACAAAGTCTGATGCAAATATTGATATTTACATGGGCACAGGTGGCGCACCTGAAGGGGTACTTGCTGCAGCGGCATTACGTTGTATTGGCGGACAAATGCAAGCGCGCCTACTATTTGATAATGACGAACAGCGCGAACGCGCGACTCGCATGGGTATTGAAGATTTAAATAAAAAATACAGCATGCACGATTTGGCTAAAGGCGAAGTAATGTTCGCCGCCACTGGCGTAACCGATGGGCCTATGCTTAAAGGGGTTCGCCGTCAAACAGGTGGAGCGCAAACGCATTCCATCATCATGCGAAGCAAAACAGGTACTGTGCGCGATATTCATGCTCATCACAATTTCAACCGCAAAACTTGGGTGGATAATGAAGAGAAGTAATCAAGGTTTTACTCTGGTAGAACTTGCAATTGTCTTAGTTATTATTGGCCTAATTGTTGGCGGCATTATATCTGGGCAGGAGATGATTCGTTCTGCCAGTTTAAAATCCGACCTACGCGCCATCACGCAATATGCGACTGCAACCAACACTTTTCGCGATAAATATGGTGACCTTCCAGGTGACATCCCTATTGCCACAGACTTTTCTCTGCATCAAATAAACGGTGTTAATACCGCCTGTCAAACGGGTGCAGGACCTAGCTTTAACGGTAACGGCAACGGCACACTTGAAGATTTTGGCGATACGAATATCGTCAACAACGGTGAAATGGCTAATTTTTGGTTCCACCTTGCTAACTCCGCCCTCATCACCCTCCCCATAAAAACAGATGGGAGCGATTGCACTGACCTTCAATTGGCTGATGAGTTCTATCCAAAGCTAGAAGCTGGGGGCGGTATTATCGCTGTCAGCAGCACATCGCAACTCTACTTTATTCTGGGTCGCGGAAGTTCTCAAGACCCTCGCATTGATGGTTTAGGCAATATTGGCAGCGATGAAATATTCCCTATAGATGCATTTTACCTCGATCAAAAAATTGATGATGCCAACCCACTCACCAATCAAATGATTGTGACAAATAACTACCAGAAAATTAGCGATAGTAGCGGTATAGTCAATGTTGATACGGATGATAGCGCTACAAACTGCATATTCAATGGCAGCTATAATACAACCTACGAAGCAGCAAGCTGCACCTTAGGTTTTAGAGCACAATAAGCGTTAGACTAATCCTTCAAGTCTTCCCAGAAGTCTTTTACTCGACTGAAAAAGTTTTCTGATTCAGGGCTATTGGCCTTTGATGGTTTCTCGCCATCGAACTCTTTTAGCAGGTCTTTTTGCTTCTTCGTTAGGTTCACTGGTGTTTCTACCGCTGCATGAACATACATGTCGCCGCGCAGCCCGCTTGAGCGCATGACAGACATTCCTTTATCTTTAAGGCGGAATTGACGACCTGACTGCGTTCCCGCAGGGATGGTAACTTTCACTTTACCACCTTCAATGGTCGGCACTTGTACGCTTCCCCCCATGACAGCAGTCGTCATTGGAACAGGTACGCGGCAATGTAAATCAGTACCTTCGCGCTGGAAAATAGGATGCGGTTTTACATTTAGGAAAATATATAAATCGCCAGCAGGGCCGCCGCGCGTTCCCGCCTCGCCCTCACCACTTAGGCGGATACGAGTACCCTCTTCTACACCCGCAGGGATGCCCACTTTTAATGATTTCTCTTTACGAGTACGACCGCTACCTGCACAGTTTTTACAGGCGCTTTTAATAATTTTACCAAGCCCTTGGCAGCTATGACAAGTGCGTTCAATCGTGAAGAACCCTTGCTGTGCTCGCACTTTACCACGGCCTGCACAAGTGTCGCAGCTTTCAGGTTTAGTGCCTTTTTCAGCACCATTACCATCGCAGCCCTCGCAAGTTACAGAGGTGGTTACTTTTACTTGGCTTTGCTTACCTTTAAAGGAATCTTCTAGCGAAATACTAAGGTTATGGCGTAAATCTGCGCCACGAGCCGCGCCGCGAGCTGCTCCACCACGAGCTTGCGCCCCACCTCCAAAGCCGCCACCGCCGCCAAATAAATCCTCAAATATATCGGAAAAACTACCTGCGCCGCCAAAGTCGAAGCCACCTGCACCGCCACCTTGAGCGCCGCCCATGCCTTGCTGGAAAGCATCATGGCCGTAACGGTCATAGGCCGCACGTTTTTGCGGATCTTTAAGCGTGTCGTAAGCTTCAGATATTTCTTTAAACTTTTTCTCAGCTTCATCATCACCCTGATTTTGATCAGGATGCCATTTCATCGCAAGTTTACGATAAGCAGCTTTCAGCGCCTTTTCATCGATATCGCGTGAAACACCAAGGGTTTTATAAAAATCAGCCATAAGAAACCTACTGAAGAAAGTGGCGAGCTATCTAAACTAAATAGCTCGCCATCCGAAATTAATCGTCTTTCTTATCTTCATCAACCTCTTCAAATTCAGCGTCGAGAATTTCTTCGTCAGCAGCTTCTTCAGTGCCTTCAGAATCTGAAGCATCTGCTTCGGCCATTTCTTCAGCACCTTCATCTTGCTGTGCTTTGTAAATAGCTTCGCCAAGCTTCATGCTAGCTTGTTGCAGCACCTCAAGTTTCGCTTCAATATCGGCAACATCTTCAGTTTCCGCAGCTTCTTTCAAGTCAGCTAAAGCAGTTTCAATTGCTGCTTTTTCTTCATCACCCACTTTATCGCCATATTCTTTCACATTCGTTTCCGTCATGTGAACAAGGCTTTCCGCTTGGTTGCGCGCTTCAACAAGTGCTTTACGCTCTTTATCCGCTTCCGCATTAGCTTCCGCATCTTTTACCATGCCTTCAATATCGTCGTCGGATAATCCGCCTGAGGCTTGAATACGAATTTGCTGCTCTTTGTTTGTGGCTTTATCTTTCGCCGTAACATTTACAAGACCATTCACATCAATATCAAAAATCACTTCAATTTGCGGCATACCGCGTGGTGCTGGCGGAATACCAACAAGATCAAACTGTCCAAGCAACTTATTATCAGCCGCCATTTCGCGCTCACCTTGGAACACACGAATCGTCACCGCGGATTGATTATCATCCGCTGTTGAGAACACTTGAGACTTCTTCGTTGGAATGGTCGTATTACGCTCAATTAAGCGAGTAAACACACCACCAAGAGTTTCGATACCAAGTGAGAGTGGCGTTACATCTAGTAGAAGAACGTCTTTAACATCACCTTGCAACACGCCACCTTGAATGGCAGCACCCATGGCAACAACTTCATCAGGATTAACACCTTTATGAGGCTCTTTACCGAAGAATTCTTTTACCTTTTCTTGCACTTTAGGCATACGCGTCATACCACCAACAAGAATCACTTCGTCAATGTCAGAAGCCTTTAGGCCAGCATCTTTTAGCGCCGCTTTACAAGGCTTCAAAGTACGCTCAACCAAATCGCCAACAAGGCTTTCGAGTTTTGAACGAGAGATTTTCACGTTTAAGTGCTTAGGACCTGAAGCGTCAGCCGTAATGAACGGAAGGTTCACTTCGGTTTGCTGAGTTGATGAAAGCTCAATTTTCGCTTTCTCAGCTGCCTCTTTCAAGCGCTGTAGTGCAAGCTTATCTTCTTTAAGGTCGATGCCCGCATCTTTTTTGAACTCGTCAGCCAAGAATTCGATAATCGCCATATCGAAATCTTCACCACCAAGGAACGTATCACCATTGGTCGATTTAACTTCAAATACACCATCGCCAATTTCAAGGATTGATACATCAAACGTACCACCACCAAGATCATAAACGGCAATCGTTTGGCCTTCTTTTTTATCTAAACCATAAGCAAGTGCTGCGGCGGTAGGCTCGTTAATAATACGAAGCACTTCAAGACCAGCAATTTTACCCGCATCTTTGGTTGCTTGGCGCTGCGCATCGTTAAAATAAGCAGGAACGGTAATCACTGCTTTTTCTACCGTCTCACCAAGATAGCTCTCGGCTGTTTCTTTCATTTTCTGCAACGTGAAGGCAGAAATTTGGCTAGGAGAATATTTCTCGCCTTGTGCACTCACCCAAGCATCGCCATTGTCCGCTTCAACGATATTATACGGAACCAAGTCCATATCTTTTTTCGTTGTAGGGTCGTTAAAAGGACGACCAATCAAACGCTTAACCGCGTAAATAGTATTTTCAGGGTTTGTCACTGCTTGACGTTTTGCAGGCTCACCCACAAGTTTCTGATCATCAGCGGTAAAAGCTACCATCGATGGCGTGGTACGCGCACCTTCTGAATTCTCAATAATTTTTGGCTCTTTGCCATCCATGACCGCAACACAAGAGTTGGTGGTTCCTAAGTCAATTCCGATTACTTTACTCATCGAGCTCTACCCCTTTGATATTTCTATATAGTTATTATTTCGATGGATAGGATATAAGAGCGTCTCACCCGCATTACAAGAAGTGATAATGAATTTTTTGTAATATTTTCCAATCTTCATCTAATTGTCACACAGCTTAACCCTACTAAAGCTATAATAGAAGGGTATTTTTTACCTCAACTTATAGGTTACCAGCTATTATTTAGCTCACTTATTCAGATAAGAAGATTAATCTGTAACAGGCTTTGGAATACGTATTTTTTAACTTCTCAAAAACTATAAAAATGGGAAAAAATGAAAAAATTGCAATCTCCGGCTTGAAATCCAAGAGATTGCAACGCGCACTAGATAGCAAACATACTATCGAAAAGTTTCGCGCAATTTACGAGGGACTAGCAATGATTGAAAAATCAAAGCTACATTACTCGAACAAAGGCCAGCTAGCGGGGTTTTTTAATGAAGCCTTGGAAAAAATGCCAAGTTTTCATAAAACCGCTCAAGAGCTGCTAAGGAGCCCTGGGCGCACTGGCATCTCTACGCTAGAGCATTTCTTTTTGCTGGATCACAAAGATGCAGCAAAATGTAATGAGGCGCTTAATAGCCTCATTAAAGAGCTGCAAAGCAACACAACGACTAAGAAAAACAGTTGATGTATTGCTATGATTTTAAAAAAGGGAAGGAACCAAAATGGTTCGTTCCCTTTTTTTATTTGTCCTAATTCTGACGTTTACTTCTAAATTGCTGCGCCCAGCCTACGCGGTGGAGCTGTTGCGGGCGGGTCATACTTAGGGCATCTGCCTCTACATCTTCGGTGATAACGCTTCCAGCCCCCACAATTGCCCCCTCGCCCACATCAACTGGCGCGACTAATGCGCTGTTGCTGCCGATAAATGCATGATCGCCGATGGTCGTGCGGTATTTTTGGAAGCCATCATAATTACAGGTAATAGTGCCCGCGCCAATATTAGCGAATGCACCCACGTGGGCATCGCCTACATAGCTTAAGTGGTTCACTTTGGAGCCCTCTTCTAGGTCAGCGTTTTTAATTTCAACAAAATTACCAATGCGCACATCTTTACCAATATTCGCCCCCGGACGTAAACGAGCATAAGGGCCGATGATAGAAGCCTCGCCAACATTTGCCCCTTCGAGATGCGAGAATGCTCTTATGCGCGCGTTCTTTTTTACATCCACTCCGCCAGAAAACATTACATTTGGCTCAATTATTACATCTGCCTCAATCTGCGTATCGTGATGGAAAGTCACTGTTTTGGGCGCAAACATTGTCACCCCTGACTTCATCACCTCTACTCGGCGGCGCTGCTGCCATGCTTCTTCTGCTTGGGCTAAATCGGCGCGGTCATTAACGCCTAGTAGTGACTCTTCTGATGCCTCAACTACCGCGCATTCCTTGCCTTCTGCTACAGCGAGTTCCACAATATCGGTCAGGTAATATTCGGCTTTGGCATTATCATTTTTAATTTGGCTTAAATAGCGGAATAAATCCTTGCTTTGTACCGCCATCACGCCTGAATTACAGAGGTTTATGGCGCGCTCATTTTCATTCGCATCATTAAATTCTACAATGCGCTGTAAATTACCAATATCATCGCAAATCAATCGGCCATAGGCGGCTGGGTCCGCAGGGCGCATGCCGAGCACGGTAACCGTCGCACCCGTAAGCTGCATAGAACGTAAGGTCTCCGCCTCAATCAACGGGGTGTCACCATAGAGAATAAACACCAACCCATCAAAATCTGCTAGTGCCTCTTCAGCAGAACGTACTGCGTGGCCTGTGCCTAATGCTTGATGCTGGATAGCAAGCGTTGCGCTTAAATCTAGCCCCTCAATCGTCTTTTGCACCAGCGGCATAGCGGGGCCAACCACAATAACTATCTCTTCGGGTTTTAGCTCCTGCGCAGTAGCAACCACATGGCCAACCATAGGTAAGCCGGCAATTTCATGCAGCACCTTAGGTAACGGTGATTTCATTCGTGTGCCCTGCCCCGCACAAAGGATAACACATGCAATAGGTGGTTTTTTCATAGATTTACGCCTCAATATCACTTACAATTCATCTAACAATAATAAGAGCGTAAGCCATATCATGCCTATAATTCCAGCCAAATTCGTTATGCCGAGCCTTCTAGCATTATCTGCTTTATTGCTTGTGATTATTATCACTCATTTTTACCGCATGGCGCGCGCCAAACAGCTTATTCAGTTGCAGCGTGAACATATCGTTAAGCTGGAAACTCAAGCCGAAGCCTCTGACAGCTATGGCGAAACCTTTAAAGATGCCGCCCGTGCATCGGTGATGGCTGTAGGGCAAGAGCTTTCCAGTAAATTGCTAGAGGATCACAAGCGCGAATCGGATGCTGTCAAAACATCTCTCAACCAAAAGGCCGAAGAAGAGCAACAAAAGTTCTTCAAACAATTTGGCGAGCTTTCCAACAGTGTCGCCGCCATTAATGAAGTCAGCCGCCAAACGCAAGATAAGGCAGATACGCTCTGGCGCACTATGTCGTCACCCGGTACAGCAGGCCAGCTAACGGAGGTTTCACTAGAGAACCTTCTGCTAAATTTAGGCTTACAAAAGAATATCGACTTTGACCTGCAAGCCACCATCACCAGCGATGAAGGTAGTAATTTTCGTCCTGATGGCATTGTTTATCTACCATATGACCGCCTGATGATAATTGACTGCAAGGCCAGCAAATTTGAACTTGAACTGGCAGCGGCTGAAGATGAAGCTGAGTATAAACTTGCAACCGAGCGCTTTAAAAGCTCCATGCATAAACATATCGACAGCTTAGCGCGTAAAAATTACACCGCGACTGTCATTGAAAACTACCGCCGCGCTAATGGCCACGCGCCGCATCCACAAATTATTAATGTCATGTATATCGCCTCCGATGCCGCTGTTTCGCGCCTTGATAGCATTGACTCAACCTTCCGCGAGAAGATGCAAAAACATGGTATTATCGCCGTTGGCCCTGCTGGGCTGCATGGCTTATGTTCTATCGCCTCGATGCAAATCTCAGAACTAAAACGCGATGAAAACCGTGAGAAAATTGTTAAAGAAATTGAACGCATCCTCGCAGGTTTAGCGCTTAACCTCGACCATATAGAAAAAGTTGGCACGCATTTAAAGCGCGCGGCTGATAGCTATACAAAATTCACCTCTTCCTATAACCGCACTCTTGCGCCACGTTTACGCAATGTCGAAAAACTCGGCATCTCGCCCGAGGGTAATCGCAAATTACCTGACAAACTGAATAGTTTCGAAATGCGCGAAACCAACCAGTGGATTGAAGGCGAAGCACAAGAGGATACCGACGGAACCTCCCTAGAAGATAACCGACTGAAAGCAAGCTAATGCAATTTCCTGCCCCCAACTGGCCCGAAGCCGAAACCATCCAACTTACCGATGGGCGTACATTATCCTTCCGCCGTTGCGGTGACCCAAACGGTAAGCCTGTCTTGTTTCTCCACGGCACCCCTGGTTCGCACACGCTGGCATTCATGGCTGCCGATGCTGCCGCCCGCGCAGGCTATCAGCTCATCGCACCTGATCGCCCTGGCATTGGCGATTCCACCTTTCAAGAAAAACGTGAAGTACGCTATTATCCGCTCGATATGGTGCAGCTGCTACATCACCTCAACATCAAAGAAATTGGTGTTATTGGCATTTCGGGCGGCGCACCTTATGCGTTCCAATGTGCGCATGACCTGCCCAACCAAATTACCTTCGCCGTTAATCTTTCTGGCTGGCTAAGTTATGGCCGCGCAGAAGCTAAAGGCATTAAATTGCCAAAAAACATCAACGCCTTCCGTTTAATATATAAAAGCAAAATCGGGGTCGCACCGCTGGGTAAATTCACCGAATATACCATCAATAAGCACCCTGATAAGCTTATTGAACATCTAGGTAAAACATTGCCGCCCGCTGATGTGGCGCTGATGGAAATTGACTTCTACCGCGAGCTATTTCTATATGATTTACAAAATGCCTATAAAAACGGCTGGCGCGGTGCGGCAACCGATGGCGCGCTGCAATTTGAAACGCAAAATTTCGAACTACACAATGTGAAACAACCCACCATCATCTTACATGGCACCGCCGATAGCGTCGTGCCTTACGAGATGGCCGAAGTTTACAACAAACACCTTCCAAACGTGACCGACTTCATCACCACAAAAGAAGGCGGCCACCTATGCGCCGCCACGGAAGAAGATAAAGTGTTCGAGGCGATTAAGCGAATTAATTAACAATTCTTCATTACCTTAACTGTAGTGTAATATTAGCTTGGTATAATCTTTCTTATTAACGGAAAGATACTATAAACATGAGCAATTTTGATAATGCTAATTTAGCAAAAGCACGCAAGATACTATCAGGCGAGATTAATACTGTAACGATACACCCTCATTTTTCAGCCTTACATTACGATTTAAAAAAGTTTATCCAACAACATAATGATGGTGAAAACTTATTCAACCCTGATGCAGATGCCTCTAAAGCATTAAATGATATTGCAGAACTTGCGACTTTAAGCGGGCAGCTAAATAGCGGTTTCAGAAGTAAATTCGAAGAAATAGCCAATGCTACCTCTGTAGAAAATTTTTCCGAAAAATTCAAACTTCCTGCAGAAGTACCAGCAGAGTTTTTTGTAGCCTCTGATAATCTTCTGGCAAATCAAGAAGCTATTAAAGCAAAATATGCTGAAGTTCTAGAGACTGTAAATGAACGTGGAACACAATTTATTGCACGCCGAGACAATAGAGGTACGCTTGATGGCGCTAAAAAGATTTTTAACTCGCGTATAGATGGCGGTGTAGCCTTTCTTGAGAAAAATGATCAACATTATAATCTACTTAAAGATGATGCAAAAATCAGAATTGAACAGTTTCATAAGGCGGTTGAATTAGGTCACGACCCTGTGGCAGTACAATTAGGTACAGCCCTCACCTCTTCAGAAATATTACGCAACAATACTGCAAGCAAAGAGGAGGCGGCTAAAACTGCGGCAGACGCTGTAATGGCTGAGCAAAAAGCGGCGGAACAAATGGCTGAAAAGGCCGCAGCGGCTACCGCAAAGGCAGAGCTACAAAAAATCACCGCAGATAAAGAAGCCAAAGCAGAATATGATAAACCTGAAAATATGTTGGCTGAAATTAAAGCTAAACATCGTTTGCCAGTTCCTCCGCAAATCGAAGAATCGGGCCAAGAGGCTGTTGATAAACTTCAAAACTTACGAGATAAAGTGGCTTTGACAATGCTAGAAAAAGCAACGAATGGTAAATTAGAATTCGCTATCAACGAAATACCAGGTGGGGCAAAAAAAGCGGCTGTAGATAAAGAAGTAAAAAAACTCGAGGATTTTTATACTCAAGAGTTTTCAAACCAAGGCAGCAGCAATGGCCTAGACAGTGGCGATCTTAAAGCAAGCATGTCGGCTGAACGCGACGTTCACCGTGTAGGTGGATGGGTGAACAAAGTACTTAAAGAGCACAAATATGAAAAACCATTCAAACCAATCAAACCGGCGGAATCATCGCATTCACGCTAACAGCTAAGCCGCTTTCTTATTGCCGCCATCACCATTTTTCTTTGATAAATATGGCTTGAGCCACTTACCCGTAATAGAGCGCTTCTCTTTGATAACGTCTTCAGGTGTACCTGCTACAACTAGCTCGCCACCCTTATGACCGCCACCGGGGCCAATATCGACCACCCAATCGGCAGTTTTGACTACGTCTAGATTATGCTCAATCACGACTACTGTGTTGCCCGCCTCTACTAAGCGATGCAGCACTTTTAGGAGTTTAGCGATATCTTCACTATGCAAACCTGTCGTTGGCTCATCAAGAATATAGAGCGTGCGGCCAGTGGAGCGCTTTGAAAGCTCGCGTGCCAGCTTGATACGCTGCGCCTCACCACCTGAAAGTGTGGTAGCTGACTGGCCAATGCCAATATAGCCCAAGCCCACTTCTTCAAGCGCCTTACATTTTTCAGAAATGCTCGGGTGAGCTTCAAAGAATACTGATGATTCTTCGACCGTCATATTCAATACGTCAGAAATTGACTTATCTTTATAGGTCACTTCCAGCGTTTCGCGGTTATAGCGAGCGCCTTTGCAGACATCACATTTCACGTAAACATCAGGCAAGAAGTGCATCTCAATTTTAATAACGCCATCACCTTGGCAAGCTTCGCAGCGCCCGCCTTTAACGTTGAAACTAAAGCGACCTGCTTTATAGCCGCGCGCTTTTGCCTCGGGCAATTGTGCGAACCAATCACGAATCGGCGTGAATGCGCCAGTATATGTTGCAGGGTTTGAACGCGGAGTACGGCCAATCGGCGATTGATCAATCTCAATCACTTTATCAATGAACTCGAGGCCAGTAATTTTATCATGCGCGCCAGGGTGCGCCTTGCTACCGTGTAACTTACGCATTGAAGCCTTATATAAGGTTTCAATCGTTAAGCTCGATTTACCGCCGCCCGATACACCTGTGATGGCCGTAAAGGTTGCCAACGGAATGGTAACATCAATCTCTTTCAGATTATTCGCGCGCGCACCTTTAATTTTGATGGCTTTAATCTTTGAAGCTTCGCGGCGCTTCTTCGGCACAGCAATCTCTTTTTTGCCTGACAGGTACTGACCCGTCACGGATTTCGGATCATCCATGACTTCTTGTGCAGTACCTTCCGATACAATGTAACCACCATGCACACCAGCGCCGGGGCCCATATCAATCAGATAATCTGATTGTTTCATCGTATCTTCATCATGTTCAACCACGATAACCGTATTACCGAGGTCACGCAGGTTCTTTAGCGTCGATAATAGGCGATCATTATCGCACTGATGCAAACCAATTGACGGCTCATCGAGCACGTAAAGCACGCCTGATAGGCCAGAACCAATTTGCGAGGCCAAACGAATACGTTGCGATTCGCCACCTGAAAGCGTGCCAGATTCGCGGCTAAGGGTTAGGTAATCTAAGCCAACATTATTTAAGAAGCCGAGGCGAGCGCGGAGCTCTTTCAGCACTTTTTCACCAATTTGCTGATGGGTTTTGCTAAGCTTACTTTCGATGGTGGTAAACCATTCGACTGATTCTTCAATCGATAATTTACACACTTCGCCTACATGCTTGCCTGCTACTTTAATAGATAAAGCCTCTTTATTAAGGCGATAACCACTGCAAACTTCGCACGGGCTAATATCTTGAAACTTTTGCAGTTCAGTGCGTACAAAGTCGCTCTCTGTTTCAGCTGATTTACGCGTGAGTGAAGGTATCACCCCTTCAAATGGCTTGTTGCTGGCAAAACTACGTAAGCCATCGTTATATTTTATTTTTACGACTTCTTCGCCCGAGCCATAGAGAATCATCTCTTGAATATCTTCAGCTAAATCTTTGAACGCCAGCGTAGGGTTGAATTTGAAATGGTCAGATAAACCTTCAATCGTTTGCTTATAATATTTGGTTTGCGTGTTCGCCCAAGGCGCAATCGCATCATCCATCAGTGATTTTTTCGTATCAGGCACAATCAGCTCTGGCACGAAGAAAATCTCAGTCCCTAAGCCATCGCAATCTTTACAAGCGCCGTAGGGGCTGTTGAATGAAAATAATCGCGGCTCAATTTCATCAATCGTGAAGCCACTTTCAGGGCAAGCGAATTTACTGGAAAGTAAAAGGAACTCGCTATCGTCGCCTTTTTTCTCTGACAACTGCTCAACAAGCACTAAGCCGCTACCGTGGTTAACAGCCGTTTCCATCGAATCGGCAAGGCGTACTTTAATGTCATCTTTAATCACAAGACGGTCAACAATCACCTCAATTTCGTGCTTCTTATTTCTATCGAGTTTGGGCAGTTCTTCATCAAACTTATAAATTTCACCATTGATACGCACACGCTCGAAGCCTGCTTTTTGCGCGGCAATTAGCTCGCCATGATGTTCACCTTTACGGCCACGCACGACAGGCGCCATAAGGTGAATTTTCGTGCCTTCTTCAATTTCCATCACCTTATCAACCATCTGGCTGATAGTTTGGCTTTCAATCGGTTTGCCAGTAGCAGGCGAATAAGGAACACCAATGCGCGCATAAAGCAGGCGCATATAATCATAAATTTCGGTCACCGTACCGACAGTCGAACGTGGGTTCTTACTGGTCGTTTTTTGGTCAATGGCAATCGCAGGAGACAGGCCAGTGATGCTTTCAACATCAGGCTTATCTTGAATATTCAAGAACTGACGGGCATAAGCGGATAGCGATTCCACATAGCGGCGCTGCCCTTCGGCATAAATCGTATCAAAGGCGAGCGATGATTTCCCCGAGCCTGAAAGCCCCGTAACTACCACCAGTTGATTCTTCGGAATATCCACATTTACGTCACGTAAGTTATGTTCTTTTGCGCCACGCACGCGGATAAATGGGTCGTTATGTTGATCAATCATGCTTGATTCGCTCTACCATTGTTAAGGAGGCAGCTACCATAGGCCAGATTCGCGCCCCTGACAACTGAATAGCTTAACTTAATATTTTTCTGCAAATTGACTGGCAATAGAACCCACCTTAGGCTATCACTTCTACAAAGATTAATAATAAGAAACGAAGCGAGGCGCAGCATGGCTGGTAGCATAAATAAAGTAACTCTCATTGGTAATGTAGGCAACGAGCCTGAAATTCGCCAAACGCAGCAAGGCAAAGAAATTGCGAACCTATCTATCGCTACTTCTGAAAGCTGGCGCGATAAAAATACGGGCGAACGTAAAGAGAAAACCGAATGGCACCGCGTTGTAATTTTCAACGAAGGCCTTGTAAAGGTTATCAAGAACTACGTTCACAAAGGCTCAAAACTTTACATTGAAGGTGCACTGCAAACGCGCAAATGGACTGGCAATGACGGTGTTGAAAAATACACTACTGAAGTCGTTCTGCAAGGCTACAGCGGCAACCTCACCATGCTCGATAGTAAAGGTGGCTCAGGTGGGCAATCGCAAGGTGGCTATAACCAAAGCCAAAACCAAGGTGGCTTCCAGCAGCAGCAGGGCGGTAACGCTCCCGCATTTGGCCAAGTGCCGGGCGGACAATCTCAGCCCAGCAACGCCCCTGCCCCTGAATTAGACGACGAAATTCCATTCTAGTTAGGCAGGTTATCCAGCATGGATAGTAAGCTAAAATTTTGGGCAATTGCCATTGGTTTCTTGCTGTTCTTGTGGTTTCTATCACCTGAACCAGAATATCAGAACGCTGATGACATTATGGAGGCACGACTCAAAGACGATGGGGTGAGAGTTGCCGATAAAACTCTTAGCAAAGAGCCCATGAAGTTTAAGACTGCCAAAGTACCACTCACCACTCGTAACGGTAATCTGCCTTTGGTGCTTGGCTTCGCCCATACTCGCGAACAACAACAAGCTGGCCTAATGCATTATCGTGTATGGCCTAAAACCATGCATGGCCTGCTCTTCTTATTCCGTGAAGAAGAAGAATATAGCATGTGGATGAAAGATACTTTTATTCCACTCGATATCGCCTTCATAGACAGAAGCGGCTATATTGTTGGCATTAGCGAAAATACCGTACCAGAATCGCAACGGCCTATAAAAGCACCCGAACCGATATTATCTGTGCTAGAACTACCTGCGGGGAGTGCAAAGAAATGGAACTTACAAAAAGGCGACCAGCTTCGCTTAAAATACTTTCGTTCTGCGTTGCCTGCGCAGTAGCGCTTTTGTTGGCATGGCCGCTATCGGCAGAGATGGTGTTTTCGCGTAGCTCACTTATCATCCACCCTATGACTACGCCCGAAAGCGATAATCAAGTAAGATCTGCCGAGCCAAAGCCAGTTTTTCAACTAACTAAACCCATTCGATTACCAGTGGAAATTCGCCCACATTCATCATTCCAAAGCCCATCGGTTTACCTTAGTAGAACCCTGCAAAATAACGATGCTTACCTCATCCCCCTACCCGACCTTAAAGCGCTAGAGGAAAGAAAATCCAGAGTCGAGGATACGCTTTACCCTATACCATCAATCAAGCCCAAGGCACCTTCAAAAGCTCTAGCGCCACTGTTAGCCACTCGGCGCGCCACGCAGCACCGCATAGAACCTGCCAATGTTTATGCGCCTGTTGATATGATTGCAATTGATGCGCAGGGAGTTATTTTAAGAATATGGCCTAATATTATATTGGCCAACTTAAGCGGCCCTATATTGCTACCAAACGAGAGTTTTGCCGTACTTTATTTAGCTGGCAATCGGTCGGGGCAACTTGGCATTACGCCGCATGATCGCATTGAGAACGAACTCTTTATTGCACCACCGATATCACTTCAATAATTACATGTGCTTGGGCGTAAGGATATTCATCGCTCAAGGTTAGATGAATGACTGGCTTAAAACGGCGTGCATCATACATTCTATTTAAAGTGGCGAGCGCGCCGCCTGTTAACACCAAACTGGGCTTTCCGCTCGGCAAATTCACCACGCCCATATCTTTATGGAACACGCCTTGGCGAAACCCTGTGCCCAGTGCTTTGGCGCAGGCTTCTTTCGCCGCAAAGCGCTTAGCGTAAGTGCTGGCTAAGCCATTGCGCTGTCCACCATTTTTGCGGCGCTGGGCTTTAGCTTGTTCAATTGGGGTAAAAATTCTATTTTCAAACCGCTCGCCAAACCGCTCTAACGACTTTTCAATACGGCGGATATCAGTCATATCATGCCCTGTTCCAACTATCATACGCGCGCCTCATTCATTAACTTTCGCATTGCGGCAATAGCATTAGGCAAGCCCATCG
>JALZUV010000281.1 GCA_023301245.1 Rickettsiales bacterium | reverse complement strand
AAAACTTCTTTCCAATACAGGTGCGCCATTTAAAGTAATGGATGTGGCAGTAGGGTCATCTGGTATACTAAATGTAACAATAGTATCTGCGGCAACATTAAAAGCTTGATCAATGATGGTGCTACCCTCAAAAAGAGTTATATCCGTTCCAGCCTCTACGTTGTAGATATCGACGATCGCGGGAAAGCTACCATCGCGAACCTGGTTGCCTAGCAGTATTTTGTCTGCCCACAGTGGTGATACCCAAGAAGGGTTAGCATCAGCGCCGTTATTGTTGTTTGTAGTGGCTAATAAACGACCTGAGGCATAGATTGGCTTTTCAGAGTACAAAATCATTCCCTGGAAGGAGTCAAAAATTTCAACGTCCCCTCCATCCATAAAAAATGTCTGTGCCACCGTATTACTATAGTAGTCTGCAGAACTGTTGAAAAGCGTCACCTCGGTACCGTCGTCTAAAGCAGCTACCCGCGACCTACTGGCTCCTACCAGGTTCACAAGTTCATAGTCAAACGGGTCGAAAAATGGGTGGTTTGGTTTAGTGGTTGCGTCGGATAAGTTAGAAAGATCTGCTGAACACTTTAAGGAGTTTATTGCTCTTACTCTAAATTCGTAAACCGTTGCAGGGTTTAGTGAACTTACCGTAGTAATGTTTAGAATGCTCAGGCCATCTGGGAACTCAATCCAGTCTGATGTGGTTTCAATAGGGCGGTATTCGATGCGATAGTCTACGATCGTATCTCCATTGTTGGCGGGAATGCTCCAGATTAAATCGACGGACTGCTGCGTAATATTTGCAGCAAGTAAATCTGTAATTTTGTCTGGGATGATTGTGCAGTCAGCCTGCCTAACCACTGGTGCCGTGGTCGTTGCTGATTGATCTAGGCTATCTTTGTGTATGGCTTGTAGTGAATACGTCCCATCCAAAGACAGGCTTCTGGTGTCAATGGTGGCACTCCACGTACCATCTGCAGTGCAAGTAACAGGTGCATCCAAAGGTAATATGTTTCCTGGAATTTGCTCTGGTTCAAGTACTACTTCAACTAGCTCTCCAGGTTCTGTGCAAACACCCGACACAGGCCAAGACTGGTCGTTGTTAGATATAATGGTCGGTGCGCTAGTAATGTTTACGGTCGGTGGTGTTGTGTCAACCTCGACTATGTTATCGCTACTTGTTGACCGAGTGTTGGTGTTTCCGGCTAGATCAGAAACAGTTTCAGCTGCAAGGCTTGGCTCCAGTGTTCCGTCGCTAGAGATTCCCGAAGCTGTTAATTGAAAACTTACATTGTCAGAAGAAGGTATCACAACCCATGTTACGGTAGTTATCGTTCCACTTTGGACGATATCACTCGCATCAAAAGTAGACGGGTCGATTGGTTCGTTAAATGCAACATCAAAAACAATAGGCTGTACGTTTATAGGGTCAATTTGGCTGGGTAGTTGATTGATGGTTACCGATGGTTTGGTGTTGTCGAGCGTGTAGCTTCGGTTAATGGGCGTACACGGACTTGGGTTGCCTATGCTGTCTGTTACACGAACATAAAAGCTTTTAAGTCCGTCGTCAGTACCGTCGCTAGCATAATTTATCGAGCCAAAATTGACGGTTCCAGATGTGATTGTTTTTGTACTGTCGAGCTGCGAAAGGCAGGTGCTGTCATCGAATAATTCCACAAGAGCATTTTCTTCTGTGTTTGCCCCTGATAACATCACTACTGGCGTGCTGTCTTGTGAAAAGCTTCCATTTGCTGGGGAGCTAAGTGTCCAACTCCAACTGTTTACTACTGCACCGGCTGGGCCGATCGAATCAAACCAGATTTGGTTGTCAGTACTGGTAGAAGCAAAGTTTGCTTGACCACTTTTGTCTGCCACAGCGTTGGCATCTATACTTAATTCAACCGTTCCTACGCCGTTTAGCCCATGAACGAAGATCGTAAAGTCTCGGTCATTTCCGGCATTAATTATTGAATATACCCCGCTTCCTATTGTACTTGCGCTGTCGTTTATATCTGCAACCGTAAATGTCGACGCATCTATTGGCTCGTCAAACGTTACTGAAAAAGCAACAGGTGCAAAATTGGTTGGATCTGGCTGGGAACTTACTTGGTTGATCGTAACCGATGGCGGAGTAATATCTGACACTTCTATAGCTAGCTCGCCGTTTGAACAGTTATTTTCAGTATCACATATTTGGTAGGAGCATTTTCCAGTTCCGACAAAGTTGGCAGCGGGAGTATACGTGATATTTGGCGAGCTTACTAAGCAATTTCCGTTTTCTTGATTTGTGATCGTAACGGAAGATGTATCCAGGTTGTTTTCAGTATCTGCATCATTTGCAGAGACGTCAACTGCAGCTGCTGTGACGTTTTGATCGGTAGTAGTTGAATCGTTCACGACCGTTGGTGGTGTTCTGTCCATAACTGTGATGTTTACGGTTGCTTGTGAACAGTTACCATCTAAATCGCAAATACTATATGCGCATGAGCCAGCACCGGAAAAACTCGAAGTAGGGGTGAAGACAACAAAGGGTGGGTTGGTGGATGCGCAGCTTCCTCCTACCGGTGCTGGAGTTGGCAGAACAACGACGCTTGAGACGTCAAGCCTGTTTTCAGGGTCAGCATCATTTGCGGCAACATTGATGAACCCGGTCGAAACCCCAGACTCCGTGGTAGCAGCGTCGTCATTGACAATGGGCACTGTACCATCGCC
>JALZUV010000280.1 GCA_023301245.1 Rickettsiales bacterium | reverse complement strand
GCATCATGCAGGCTAATATTCCATGCGCGACCAGCGGAGTGTATTTTCTCCATCGTCGCTTTGCCCACACCGCGTTTTGGCGTATTGATAATCCGTTCAAAAGCCAAATTATCGGCAGGCGTTTGTGCCACGCGCAAATAGCCGATGATGTCACGAATTTCAGCGCGTTCATAAAAACGTTGGCCACCAATTACTTGATAAGGCAGGCCAAGGGTAAGGAAGCGTTCCTCAAATTGGCGTGTCTGAAAGCCTGCTCGTACCAGTACGGCCATTTCGCTATAAGAAACATCATTGCGGCGTAACTGTTCAATTCTCTCGCCCACAATATAGGCTTCCTCTTCACTATCAGAGGCGCTTTGTAGCTGTAATTTGTCGCCATCTTTAGCGTCAGTCCATAATGTTTTGCCAAGGCGAGTGTCGTTATAATTGATTAAATGCGATGCGGCGGCCAAAATTTGTGGAGTTGAGCGATAATTCTGTTCGAGGCGAATGATAGCCGCGCCGTTGAAATCTTTCTCAAACTTTAAGATGTTCCCCACTTCAGCGCCGCGCCAACCATAGATAGATTGGTCATCATCGCCGACACAACATAAGTTCTTATGGCCAAGTGCTAGTAAGCGTAACCACAGATATTGGGCGATGTTAGTATCTTGATACTCATCGACCATAATATATTTAAATTGCTGGGCATATTTTTGCAAAATATCAGGGTATTTATTGAAGAGCGTTAGGCAGTGAAGTAGCAAGTCCCCAAAATCCATGCAATTCATATTTAACATGCGTTTTTGATATTCTGTATAAATATCATGAACTTGTTTGCCCCCTGTTATCATTTTATCGGCATGGGAAACTTTCTCGGGAATTAAGCCCTTATCCTTCCAGTTTTGAATGCTCCATAAAAACTGCTTGGCAGGGTTTTGTTTGGGGTCGATGTTTTTCTCAACCAAAATTTGTTTAATGAGGCGAATTTGGTCATCCGTATCTAAAATAATATAGTCGCTGCTAAAGCCAATCATCTCGGCATGGCGACGTAAAATTTTTGCCGATATAGAATGGAAAGTGCCAAGCCATGGTAATGGTCCGTTGCTTTGCCCATCGGCATTACTCACCAATTGTTCTGCGCGCCCAGCCATTTCGCGCGCGGCTTTGTTGGTGAAGGTCACCGATAAAATCTCGTTCGGCCACGCCTTGTTGCTGTTAATGAGGTGTGCAATGCGCGCCGTAAGCACGCTCGTTTTGCCCGTACCCGCGCCTGAAAGCACCAAAACTGCACCTTCGGTTGTCGTAACAGCCTCACGTTGCGGCTCATTTAGCCGTTGTAAGTAGCTTGGAGTATCTAACTCTTGATTTTCACTTGGTTTCACCGCATTTTCCATGGCGTTATGAAAGACTTTCTTGGTTTATTATTGCGGGGCTTTGTCATGGGCATGGCCGACCTTGTCCCCGGAGTGTCAGGCGGCACGATGGCCTTCATTTTAGGCATCTATGAGCGCCTGATGCAAGCACTCAAATCGCTTAATACAGATGCGCTTTATCATTTTATTACGCTCAAATGGAAGTTGGTCCTTCAGGAGGTTGATTTTAAAACCTTATTTGGGGTTGGCTTTGGCGTGTTATTAGCCTTCTTTATCTTCACCCAAGTTATCTTATTAGTGGCATGGGTGCAGGCTTATAAGCCTCAATTTTACGGATTCTTCTTCGGCATGGTGTTTGCGACGGTTATTTTATTCCTCACCCAGCATAAGAGCGCAAAATTTTGGCGTTTAATTACATTGTTTATTGGTACTGCCGCAGGGCTAACACTAACCTCGCTAGAGCTTTCGGCATTGCCTGATAGTAAGCCTTATATCTTTTTATGTGGTGCGGTCGCGGTGAGTGCAATGCTGCTGCCCGGAATATCGGGTTCTTATATTTTGCTAATGCTTGGCAAATACGAGCTAATTTTAAATGCGCTTACCTATCATCACTGGCCGATACTTGGCATCTTTCTGGCTGGTATGGTGGTGGGGATGTTGCTATTTGTGCGCGTGCTAACATGGGCGCTAGATAAATATCGTAATACGATGCTGATGTTTATTACGGGGCTAATTGCAGGAACTCTACCGCAGCTATGGCCGCTATCTTACATTAAGCAGCCTAATGTTGAAGAGTTGGGCATTATAGGGCTTTGCGTGGTAGGCGGTATTATTGTGATATCGCTCTTACATTGGTTCCAAGTTCGTTTGTCAGACTAGTGTAAAAATAAAAAAAGCCCGCCCAATATAAAAAAAGGCGGGCTTTTATACTCTAAAGTATAAGTGCTACTGAGTTGTGTTGTTGTCGCTCAGTTCATCACCAATAGTATTGTAAGTGGTGTTTAGCTGCTCACCCACAGTTGATACTGCAGCGATAATCGCTACAGATAGTAATGCCGCAATTAGGCCGTATTCGATAGCCGTAGCACCTGATTCGTCTTTAAAAAGTTTCTTGAGCATAGTCATAATAATTCTCCTTTATGTTGCTCTTCAATTTAGAGGCATAAGGTTAATAAACCGTTACTTCCTCTCACATACGCTGGATTCCAGCTAATTTAATCTTACCATAAATTAACTAAAAAGCCAAACGCTTAATCTCAGTAACTATTATCTAAGGGTTTGAAAATACATAGTAAATTTATATAAAACTCGTGATAAATGTGAAGTTTTTATGACAGGCGTTGTTCGTTGGTGTTTTTACACCACAGCTTTTCTAGCTGTCTTAGGGCGTTAGTGGTTTGCGATACGGTGTGATGGCGCCTGCAGGCCCAGCTGGGTGGGCGGCGTTGTTGGTAGACGCAATATTCTAATGCTACCCCCAGTAGGTTTTGCGTTTTTAAGTGTAGTACCGCTTCCTTCCATTCCTGCTCGCGCTCAAGTTGCCACTCGCCATATTCACGTTGATGGGTAATACCATTCTCGCGTGCCACATCGAGCGACTGCACGGTGGTGGCGCCATAGCGCAGCGTGTAAAGCCAGCGAAAATGAAGGCCGCACCAATGCTGTTTGTGGGTGATAATCTCTTTATTGCGCAGCCAGTCGAGTGGTTCTATCGTTACTTGTTGTGCCCGTTTATGGCGCAGCTCTGGCGTGCCCAAATCAATTTCTGCTTGGGGTGCTTGTTTGGGGCGACCTCGACGACTTGTGAATGCCATTAGGCTAACTCCTCTTCTCTATGTTTGGATGTTTCCTTATA
>JALZUV010000279.1 GCA_023301245.1 Rickettsiales bacterium | reverse complement strand
GCAACCCCTGCCAATAAATCACGCACAGCGCCGCCCACAAAACGCATCTCTTGGCCAGCGGCATCGAAAGTTTCAATTAGTTTAATCGTCTGTGGCCAGCTCAACCAACTGTCTTTGGTTAGGGTGATATTATTCATCGGCCTTAGATTTCACCTCGCCATTAACAATTTCACCATCCACCATAATGGCGGGACTATAGCTTGCGGGGCCTGTTTTATGCTCGACCAATCCAAACCATAAAAAGCCCGCCACGACCAATAACATCGCCGAAATAATGGTGAGCAACCATGGCCCATCGGTGATGCGTACCACCTCGTCGCTATGGCGGAGTTTGTGGCGTTTATAATAAAACCACAGCACATAAAGCGCGAGAGGAATGATTGCCGGCCAGAATTTAGTAAGTAAAAATCGAATCATATTTTTAACGCAAAATATCCATTAGTTTATGGCGCAGGCTTTCCTGCATTTTCTCATTGGTAACTTTGCCACCTGAGATTTCTTTAATATAGAACACATCGACCACTTTTTCACCATAAGTGGCAATATGGGCAGTTGAAATGGATAATCCAGCCGCCGCCAGTGCATGGGTGACACGATAGAGCAACCCACGCCTATCCACACATTGCACTTCTAGCAGCGTATATTCTTGGCTGGAGGCATTATCGAATTTAACAATCGGCGCATCGTCAAATACCGCGCTAGACGATGGATAACGCTGTTCGGCTTTGAGCAATTCTTGCTCCAAATCCAGCTCACCAGACAGCACTTGTTTGAGTCGTTGCTTAACTTTTTCTTGTCGGCGATCTTCGGCAAAAACATTGCCGCTTTCATTTTGAATGGCAAATCTATCGATGACGATATTATCGTTACGCGTGCAAATTCGCGCGCTAATAATATTGGCACCACAAACGGCGAATACGCCTGCTAGCTGCGCAAATAAACCATTTCTATCGGCCGTGGCAATTGTTACTTGTGTCATATTTTGACGTTTACGAGTTTTAAATCGAATACCAAAATCTTCGCCCTTAGTCACCGCATACCAGCAAGGGAAAATTCGGCTATGGGTGGGGATGTCATAGGCTTCGAGCGACACGCTATCGGCCGCCTCAATATAGGTGACAATATCCGCAGGGTTCACAGTGGGAAGCTTGGCCTCTAGCGCTTGTTTTAAATCAATCGCGGTGGCAATTTCTTCTACTGCTTCTACCAAGCTACTGTCCAACAAACGTTCAGTTTTTCGGTAGAGCGTTTCGAGTAAATCGCCTTTCCAACTATTCCAAATATTGGGGGCGACTGCATGAATATCGGCCACAGTCATCGCATAAAGAATTTTCAACATCTCTAATGAAGGCACAATATCGGCAAAATCTTGAATGGTTTTCGCATCGTCCAAATCGCGTTTAAACGCAATCATCGACATATGTTGGTGATACTCAATCAGCCATGCTAACTGCTTTGACTCTTGTTTAGAAAAGCCAAAACGTTTGGCAAGTTTCATCCCAATTTCGACACCTTTTAGATGATGACTACCGCCACGCCCTTTCGCAATATCGTGACAGAAAATTGCCAAATACATAACATGGCGCGCCGATATTTCGTTGAGCAACCCCATCGATAATGGCACTGCCAACACCATTTCGCCCGCCTCAAGTTGATGCAAATAGCTAATCGCGTTTAGAATATGTTCATCGACAGTAAAAGTATGGTAGAGGTCAAATTGCATCTGCCCTGCCAGCAAACCAAAGGCAGGAATGAACTTTCCCAACACGCCAGATTCATTCATTCGCTTGAGTGTCGGCACGGGATTATTCGTATCAAAAAGCAATTTTAAAAAGCAATTATTTGCTTCAGAATTCTTTCTCAACCCATTGTTTATTAATTTTAAATTACGTGTCATTGCCTGCCAAGCAATAGGGTGAATATCAATTTCCAACCGATGCAAATACCAAAAGATTTCAATGATAAGCGCGGGCTGTTCAAAAATAGTTTCGAACGATTCAAAATGCAGGCGGTTAGAAACAATCTTCAAACCTTGCGGCAATTGCTGTTGCTTCCAACGTGCTTTAATACCCGTGCGCGGTTGATGCCCCCACTCTTCTTCTAGTAAAAAGCACAACGTCCGCGTGAGCTGCCCCACGGTGCGCGTCACTTGAAAATAGCGCTTCATAAACCGCTCAACCGATTGGTTGGCCGTATCGGCTCCACGATAGCCCAAGCGCTCCGCAATAAGCCGCTGCGTTTCCATGCTCATGCGCTCTTCGGCACGGCCCGCAATATCATGCAAATGCAACCGCACTAAATGCAGAAACTTCCGCGCACGGCGAAAGTCGCGTAATTCCTCTTGGCTCATCTTGCCCAAAGCCGCAATATCGCCCATTTTCCTTGCACCGTAACAAGCGCGCATAAGCCACATAAGCAACTGTAAATCGCGCAAGCCACCTTTACCTTCTTTTACATTAGGCTCAAGAAAGGCGCGTGAATCGCCAAATTTTTGATGACGCTGCGCTCGCTCAACTAGCTTCGCTTTTATAAATTCGCGCTCACGCCCCTCAATCGCCTCCACCTCAAACCGTTGCAGAAATTCAGTGGCCAAGGTTCGGCTACCTTTTACGCGGCGGCCTTCTAGTAAATTCGTACGAGTTTTAAAATCATCAATCGACTCGCCAATCGCCTCATCCACCGTGCGTACGGAATGGCCTAGTTTCAATTTCAAATCCCATAGAGCGTAAAGAATCGCGTTAATCA
>JALZUV010000278.1 GCA_023301245.1 Rickettsiales bacterium | reverse complement strand
AAACCTGTTAGCACGATGAAGAATTCAACATTAACGCCAAGCTCTCGTTCAACATAATCGAACAAAGCCTTCGTGGCTTGCTTGTAGCGCGCCGTAGCCAACGCGCTATCTTGCGCCGATGCCACGGCGGAGATATTACTCTCGCCTTGCATCCAAGGAATCATGATGCGTATGGGTGCGGCTTCTTTTTCGAGAAGGTACTTATGCTGCGATTTAATAACGGCAAGCATGTAATTTGCGGCAATGCCAGCCTTGTTCGCATCAGGATACCAAAATATCTTTTTGGGTGGCCTATCGCCTGCATTATCGCCATCCATAGTCGCGCCACCTGTGGCGGGGGTGACCGTTTTTTGAGTGAGAGAATCTTTCATAAGCACGTAGCTTTTATGACCTGTTGATTCGCTGACCACTCTTTCGAGTTCAGAGGCGCCCGACTCTTTATCGCCGTTAAAGTTCTTCATCGCGCCCGCTTTAGATTGCCCGCTAATGGGCATAAAATAAACCGTGCTATCGTCTTGCGCTAATAGATTGCTCGCCAACAAACTTGCACAAAGAAAAACGCCAAACAGCCGCCAACTCACTAAAGCCCCATTTGCTTTATAATTTCTTTGGCCACACGGCGGCCTAGCACTTCGTAAGTTTCGGGAGAATAATGATAGCGGTCCGCTTTCATCTTTTTCGGCCAATAATCTCTCGCGGTGGCAAGGCCGATGGGGTCAGCACCAAAATAGACATTATCATTTTCAGCAATCAGTTCATCTTGGGCTTGACGAATGCGCTCACCTGCTTGAAGCAGCGCTTGAATTTGCTGTGGTGTAGCGCCATCGTTTTTCGCGCCCTCCACATCAATAAACGATGTTTTTACGATGAAAAAATCAATCGGAACACCAAGCTGCGCCTGTATATAATCAAACACTTTTTTCGTGCCATATTTATAACGAGCAATCACCTCATCTTGTAATGCGCCTTCCTTGCCTGATGCGTAAGTGGTGTTACTTTCGCCTTGGCTCCATGGCATTTTAATGACGACACCTTTGCCTTTTTTGGCGACCATATCGCCATATTGTTCTTTCATAATTTTCAGCGAGCGCATCATCGCGCCACCGGGGCGATCTTCTTCAATATACCACCATATTTTCTTATCGCCCAGCGAGGTGGTTTTAGCATCCACCGTTGAAGAGCCCAACGCGGGCGTGAACGGTTTTCTATCGGCATCGCGCAGCAAGGTAATGACATTGCCCTTGCCGATGACTTCTTCCAAATCATCGCGCAAAACAGACGCACCTGATTCACCATCGCCGATGGCATTTTTCCAGCCTGCGGCATTACTTTGCCCATTGGGTGGCGCGTAAATTCCTGTCACTTTAGTTTTGGCCATAGCTGATGGTTCGGCGCTTACCGCACTGGCAACCATTGCAAAACACGCAAGCGCGACAAAGGTGATGATATTATTCTTCATAAATAAAATTCCTATAATTGCAGCTTAAGCGCCAACAAGCTTCTTACATTGTAATTCTATTGCCTTGCTAAATCGCCTAGCGCGATGATTAAGCGGCTTCTTTAGGCGCGGGCAGCATGGATGCTTGCAGTTTTTCCATCGCGCGAGATTCAATTTGGCGAATGCGCTCTCGCGACACACCGTATTTTTGGCTTAAATCTTCAAGCGTAATGGCAGGTTCGGCCAACTTGCGTTGAGCGATAATATCGCGCTCGCGTTCGTTAAGGTCAGCCATGGCAACCACAAGAGCTTCGGTACGAATATTCGATTCCTGCACTTGCGATAACGCCGACTCTTGCGTCATTTCATCGTCAGCCAGTAGGTTTATCCACTCATCATTGCTCTCATCGCCCACTTTGCGATTAAGCGAGTGATCGCCGCCAACCATACGATTATTCATCGCATCAATATCTTTCATCGGAACATTAAGCTCTTCTGAAATTTCTTTAAGTTGTTCTGGTGTGAGGGCGCTATCATCATAAGCACCAATGCGCGATTTCACTCGCTTTAGGTTAAAGAACAAACGCTTTTGCGTCGCACTTGTGCCCATCTTGACCATCGACCAGCTTTTCAGCACATATTCTTGAATCGAAGCGCGAATCCACCACATAGCGTAGGTAGAAAGACGGAAGCCTTTATCGGGCTCAAACTTTTTCACCGCTTTCATCAAACCGATATTACCTTCTGAGATAATTTCAGCGAGCGAAAGACCATAGCCACGATAACCAAAAGCAATTTTTGCAACAAGGCGCAAATGGCTTGTCACCATTTTTTGAGCCGCTTCAGAATCTTCATGCTCTTTCCAACGCTGGCCAAGCATATATTCTTCATCAGGCTCCAACATGGGGAACTTCTGAATTTGCTGCAGATATCGGCGTAAACCCGACTCTGACGATAAAGCTGGAATGTTAGATGTACTCATTGCCCCGTAAACATACGACTATTTTGCCTTGCTTGCAAGGGTAAGTGTGTTTTTGAACATTACAAATTCTTTAGGATAAGCGGCGGTAAAGCTCAATAGTTCGTTTGTTTTAGGATGTACAAAGCCAATAGCCGAAGCATGTAGTAACTGCCCTTGAGCTAAATTTTCAATCGCCTCTTGGCTTTCATGGTTGGCTAATTTGCGAGCGCGTCCGTAGGTACTATCGCCAATGAGCGGATAGCCTAAATGCGCCAGATGCACGCGTATTTGATGGGTACGCCCACTTTCTAGCTTACATTCAATAAGGCTCACCCTTTCATCCAAAAAGCGCTCTAGCACTCTGTAATGAGTGCGCGCTTTTTTACCCTTATCGCCTTTAACCACCGCCATTTTCTTACGATCACGCGTCGAACGCGCAATCGGCGCATTCACTGTACCATAAGGCGGCTTTGGCACACCAAAACATAGTGCGTGATAGGTGCGACTAAGACTTCTATCTTTCAATTGCGCTGACAGATGCTGATGCGCTTGGTCATTTTTCGCGACAATAATCGCGCCTGAAGTATTCTTATCAAGCCGATGCACAATGCCGGGGCGCGCCACGCCACCAATGCCCGAAAGCGTATCGCCACAATGGGCAAGCAACCCATGCACCAAGGTTACATTTCGTTCACTTGGCGCTGGATGCACCGTAAGACCTGCGGTTTTATTAATGACAATCACATCGTCATCTTCGTATAAAATGTCCAAATCCATCGGCGCGGGCGTTAAGTCCATTTCCACAGGCGGCGGGATGGTAAGGGTAATCAGCTTATGATGCGCGCCGAGTTTAAGCGAGATATTCTCGCAGACCGCCCCATCAATGCACAAGGCACCCTCGCCTATCAGCCGTTGAATTTGGCTGCGTGAAGTTTCGGCCAATTGCGCTGATAGCCATTTATCAAGCCGTTGGCCGTGGGCGCTGGGGGATATTTCAATTTCTTGCATGTCGCTTTCATAACAGGATAGACTTAAGCCACAAGCTGCATTATGAAAGGTGCATGCCACATTTATTACTCGAATATTCTAAAAACCTAACCACGCATGTTTATGATACGAACCTGCTTGTACTGCTTCACGATATTGTTGAGAACTCAGGTATCTTCGAAAACTCTCCCTTAAAATCGCGCAGCTATGGGTTTGATGAGGTACATATTACGGGCAATAATGTAAGTTTTTTGCACATTACCCTCTCCATGCTGGCAGGGCGCAGTACCGAGGCTCGCAAAGCCCTTTCTGAATCAATCTTCAAAATCACCAAGGCAACTATCCCCTATACTGATAAAATTTCTGTCGAAATTCGCGAAATGGATGCTGAAACTTATCAAAAGACGTAGTTTTTGTAAGCGCTCCTAAGCCGCGCAGGCTTCACGCCAGAAATCTGGCGGTCAAGCCTTGCTTGACTTGCCTTAACCTTAGAATCGCTATATAGAAACTATCAAATTATTAGGACACCACCATGCAACCACTTAAAACATTAGAGGCGATTGCCGCCCCCTTACCTATTTTGAATGTTGATACGGATATGATTATCCCGAAACAGTTTTTGAAAACCGTTAAACGCACAGGCTTAGGTGCAAACCTATTCGATGAAATGCGCTTTAACGATGATGGCTCTGAAGTGGCCGAGTTTGTTTTAAATAACGAACCCTACCGCAAAGCTGGCATCATTATTGGTGCGGATAATTTTGGCTGCGGTTCATCGCGCGAACACGCACCTTGGGCATTGCTCGACTTTGGCATTAAATGCATTATCGCGCCTGACTTTGCCGATATTTTTTATAATAATTGCTTTAAGAATGGCATGCTGCCCATGCGCTTACCGCAAGATCAAGTCGATACGCTTATGGCCTACGCTACCGAACAGGAAAACCCTGTAATGAAAGTTGATGTCGAAAACCAAGAGCTTATCGCGGGCAACCATCGCTTCAGTTTTGAGCTCGACCCGTTCCGCAAGAAATGCCTGCTCGAAGGCCTAGATGATATAAGCCTGACGCTTGAAAAAGCATCAAAAATTGATACTTATGAGAAAACCCGTAAACCTTGGTTAGCTGCATGACAAAACATATCCTTATTTTAGCCGGCGACGGCATTGGCCCCGAAGTTTGCGCGCAAGTAGCTAAGCTGATTGATTGGATGAATGCCAATAGCGATAAGAACTTCACGACTGAAGAAAAACTTGTTGGTGGCGCGGCTTATGATGAACATGGCTCGCCATTGCCTGAAGAAACATTAACGGCGGCTAAAGCGGCAGACGCCGTATTGCTCGGCGCTGTTGGTGGCCCAAAGTGGGAGCCTCTGCCCATTGCTAGCCGCCCCGAAAAAGGCCTGCTAGGTTTACGCAAAGAGCTTGAGCTTTTCGCCAACCTACGCCCTGCCCTTTGCTTTGATGCATTGGCGGATGCTTCAACCTTGAAGCACGAAGTGATTAGCGGCCTAGATATTATGATTGTGCGCGAACTTACTGGCGGCATTTATTTTGGCGAACCTCGCGGCGTGAAAGAATTAAACGATGGCCAGCGTATGGGCTTTAACACCTACACTTACACTACGAACGAAGTAAAGCGTATTGGCCGCATCGCCTTTGACCTCGCTAAAAAGCGCGATGGTCGTGTGTGCTCAGTCGATAAAGCCAACGTATTAGAATGCACCGAAATGTGGCGTGAAGAAATGATAGCTCTGCACGCGGCAGAATATTCCGATATGGAAATTAGCCACATGTATGTTGATAACGCTGCCATGCAGCTTGTACGCAACCCTAAGCAGTTTGATGTAATGGTGACCGGCAATATGTTCGGCGATATTTTATCCGATTGTGCAGCAATGCTTACGGGTTCGCTCGGCATGCTACCTTCCGCCTCACTCGGCGCAGAAAAAGATGGCAAAACCGCTGGCATGTACGAACCTGTGCATGGTTCAGCCCCCGATATTGCTGGCCAAGATAAAGCCAACCCCATCGCCACCATCTTAAGCTTTGCTATGATGTTACGCTACAGTTTCGGCTATAGCGCCGAAGCTGATGCAGTGGAAGCCGCCGTTGATACGGCGCTCGCCAAAGGCCTACGCACAGGCGATATCATGCAAGATGGCATGACCGCCGTTGGCACGAATGAAATGGGCGATGCAATTGTTGAAGCTCTTGCCGCCAAACAACAGAAAGCAGCATAAATAATGTCTTATAAAATAGCCGTCGTCGGCGCGACTGGAAATGTCGGCCGCGAAATTCTTCAAACTCTATTTGAACGTAACTTCCCTGCAAAGGAAGTGGTAGCACTCGCCTCATCCGCCTCTATTGGCGTGGAAGTTAGTTACGGCGACAAAGATATTCTCAAAGTGAAATCGCTCGCCGATTATGACTTTGCCGATACTGATATCGCGCTCTTCTCGCCTGGTGGAAGTGTTTCTGCCAAATATGCGCCCATCGCGGCAGCAGCAGGTTGTGTGGTTATCGATAACACCTCGCATTTCCGTATGGACGAAGATGTGCCTTTGGTCATTCCTGAAGTGAATTCAGAAGCACTAAAAGGTTTCAGCAAGCGCAATATAATTGCCAACCCAAATTGCTCGACCATCCAAATGTTAGTGGCGCTAAAACCCCTGCATGATGTCGCAAAAATTAAGCGTATTGTCGTCAGCACTTATCAGTCAGTATCTGGTGCAGGCAAGCAAGCGATGGATGAGCTTTACATGCAAACCAAAAAAATCTACGTGCATGAAACGCAAGAGCCTGTGAATTTCACCAAACGTATCGCCTTTAATGCCATACCGCATATTGATTCGTTTATGGATGACGGCAATACAAAAGAAGAGTGGAAAATGATTGTCGAGACTCAAAAAATTCTCGATGCTGATATTCAAGTAGCCGCCACTTGCGTGCGCCTACCTATCTTTGTTGGCCACGGCGAATCTATCAATGTTGAGTTTGAAACACCACTCGATGCTGAGAAGGCCCGCTCTATTCTCGAAGAGACAGACGGCATTATGGTCATCGACCGCCAGCAAGATGGGGGGTACATCACCCCGCTTGAAACCGTCGGTGAAGATGCAGTATTTATTTCACGCATCCGCGATGATGCAAGCGTACCACATGGACTAAACATGTGGGTATGCGCCGATAATCTACGCAAAGGCGCCGCACTTAATGCCGTGCAAATTGCTGAAGAACTAATCTTCAAATACCAATTGCAACCTCAAGCTGCTGCTTAGGCGTCTTATTGCTTGAAACTAAGGCCGCTATGACTATGGTGGGGTCGATGACAAAACGCACTTCACCCCGACCGCTTTCACCGCATTTGCAGGTTTACAAACCGCAGATGACATCTATCCTTTCTATTTGCCACCGCATGTCTGGCATCACCTTGAGTTTGGGCCTATTGCCTCTCACATTGTGGCTTTATAATGCGGCCTATAACCCCGATGGGTTGGA
Organism: Rickettsiales bacterium; assembly: GCA_023301245.1. Classification (GTDB taxonomy): domain Bacteria; phylum Pseudomonadota; class Alphaproteobacteria; order Rickettsiales; family JALZUV01; genus JALZUV01. The sequence continues at coordinate 3,291 of JALZUV010000278.1, read as the reverse complement.
GCAATTTTACGCATATGCTAGTAGCATCGTCGGATTATTATTCCTCTTCGGGTGGAGCTTGGCCTTTTATTACCATCTTGGTAACGGCATTCGCCACCTCATTTGGGATAGTGGCCGTATGCTTGAAATTGAAGCAGCCGAGCGTGGCGGCATTTTAGTTATCGGCATCACACTCGGATTAACGGCCTGCACATGGCTATATATCCTTGCAGGAGGAATATTATGAGCAAGTTTCGTTCTCCCGTCTCTAAAGCACGCGGCTTAGGTTCAGCCAACTCAGGCACAGGGCATTTTATCGCGCAACGCATGACGGCTCTGGCAATTATTCCATTAAGCTTATGGTTTGTTATCAACCTACTTGGCCTAATTATTGGCGATGATATTATGGCCATTACTGGCTGGATGAAATCACCGCTGAACGCGGCCTTCATTGCCCTGTTTATTATCTTCGCTTTTTGGCATTCCAAACTTGGTGTGCAAACCGTGATTGAAGATTATATCCACGCCCCTTTCGCGCGCAACACCATTCTGATTCTCAGCATGGCAGCGCATATTTTACTTGGCCTCTTTAGTATAATGGCCGTATTCCAACTGCATTTTTTAACTGAAGTAGCCATATAATATGTCCCAATCTTACGAAATTATTGACCATCATTTTGACGTTGTAGTTGTCGGTGCAGGTGGCGCGGGTTTGCGTGCTACCTTCGGCATGGCGAATGCAGGTTTATCGACCGCTTGTATCTCAAAAGTATTCCCCACGCGTAGCCACACGGTTGCGGCGCAGGGCGGTATTTCTGCTGCACTTGGTAACATGAGTGAAGATGACTGGCGCTGGCACTTTTACGATACTATTAAAGGTTCTGACTGGCTCGGCGACCAAGATGCGATTGAATATATGTGCAAAAACGCCATGGATTCGGTGATTGAGCTAGAACATTACGGTGTACCTTTCTCGCGCACGGCAGAAGGTAAAATTTACCAGCGTCCATTCGGCGGCATGACCACCGAATATGGCGAAGGCCCCGCTGCCGTCCGCACTTGTGCAGCGGCTGACCGTACTGGCCACGCTATTTTGCACACGCTGTACCAACAAGCTTTGAAAAACCAAGCGCAATTCTTTATCGAATATTTCGCGCTGGATTTGATTATGGATGATGATGGCGCGTGCCGCGGCGTGATGGCGTGGAACCTCGATGATGGTACTATGCATCGCTTCAACGCACAAAAAGTCGTACTCGCAACAGGTGGCTATGGCCGTGCTTGGTTCTCTTGCACCAGTGCTCACACCTGCACAGGCGATGGCGGCGGCATGGTTTTGCGTGCTGGCCTACCGTTACAAGATATGGAATTTGTACAGTTCCACCCCACGGGCGTTTATGGCGCAGGTTGCCTGATTACCGAAGGCGCACGTGGCGAAGGTGGTTACCTCACGAACAGTGAAGGCGAACGCTTTATGGAGCGTTACGCACCAAGCGCCAAAGATCTCGCCAGCCGCGATGTCGTAAGCCGTTCCATGACTATGGAAATTGCTGAAGGCCGTGGCGTTGGCCCCAATAAAGATCATATTAACCTACATCTAAACCATCTAGATCCGAAAACTCTTGCCGCTCGCCTCCCCGGAATTTCCGAAACCGCGAAGATTTTTGCAGGCATCGATGTGACAAAAGACCCTATCCCCGTTATCCCAACAGTGCATTATAACATGGGGGGAATTCCCACCAATATACACACTGAAGTGGTAACGAAACAAAAAGGTAATCCTGAAGCCGTTGTTCCAGGCCTCATGGCCATTGGTGAAGCAGGCTGTATCTCGGTGCATGGCGCGAACCGCTTAGGTTCGAACTCGCTACTTGACCTCGTTGTATTTGGCCGCGCAGCAGCGCAACGTGCGAAAGAAACTATTGTTCCCGGTGCAAAATTACCGACTCCACCTGCTCATGCGACAGATTACATCTTGCAACGTTTCGACAAAATTCGCCATTCTTCTGGCAAGCTGAAAACGTCTGAAATTCGTAGTAAAATGCAAAATACGATGCAAAAGCATGCAGCCGTATTCCGCACAGAAGAAATTATGTCTGAAGGTTCGAAGCAAATTTCCGATATTTGGCAGAGCTTTGACGATATTAACGTTTCCGATAAAAGCATGATTTGGAATTCTGATTTGGTCGAAGCGCTTGAGCTAGATAATCTACTCTCGCAAGCTGTCATCACGATGGACTCGGCACTTAATCGTAAAGAAAGCCGTGGTGCTCATGCACGTGACGATTACCCAGATCGTGACGACGAAAATTGGATGAAGCACACGCTCTCATGGTTAGACGGCAAAGGGAATGTTAAAATTGATTCCCGCCCCGTTCACATGAAACCACTTACTTCAGAGGTCAAAGCCGTTCCACCTAAGAAAAGGGTTTATTAATGTATAAATGGATTCCAGTAGTATCTCTCATTCTACTCTCCTCTTGTGCTGCCCCCACTTCGCAGACACCCAATGTTTCGCCTGAAGAATTAGCGCGTGAACAACAGCTGCAAAAAGAAATCTTAGATAAAGAGGGCAGCAATAGCGCCGTTGTAACGACCAAAGTAGCAACCCCTGCGATGCTTTCTCGCTTGGAGCGTGTCGCGAAGAAAATTCACTCCGCTGGCGCTCAGGTTTGTAAAGAAACGAATCTAACAAATTGCTCGCTGCCTTTTCATCTAGATGATTCTGAAACTGATGCAGTGAATGCCTATACTGACGGTAAGAAAATTGTGGTCACCCCTGCGATGATGTCTTTCGCCAAAACTGACGATCAATTGGCAACCGTACTTGCGCACGAATATGCTCATGCCATTGAAACCCACCCTCAAAAAGCCTCGCAAAATGCAACCATGGGCGGCTTACTTGGTCTAGCGGTCGACTCTCTTGTTGGCTCGCAGGGCATTAGCACGCAAGGTATCTTTAGCAAGCTTGGCGCGCAAGGTGCAACCCAGCGCTATAGCCAAGATTTTGAACGTGAGGCCGATTATATCGGTATGTATATCCTAGAACGCTCTGGCTATAATATAGATAATGCCGCTTATTTATGGCGTCGTATGGCTGCGCTTAACCCGAAAGGTATTTATGTGGGAAGCACTCACCCCACCACTGCCGAGCGTTATGTTCTGCTGGAAAAAACTGCAGCAGAGATAAAAGCGAAACAAAAAGCGGGTACGAGATTATTACCTGACCTAAAACCAACAAATTAGAACATCTTTTAATAGTAAATTAACGGAAACCCGATAGCATTATATTATGGCTGAATTTAAACTCCC
>JALZUV010000277.1 GCA_023301245.1 Rickettsiales bacterium | reverse complement strand
GTCTTATTTTCGACAAGCTTTTTAACGCCCGTTACATCTTGCACTTGTTGTGGGCGGCGTAATAAATCTTCAACCTGAATGGGCTTGGTTTCTAGCTTATCGCTCGTTCCAGTCTTTAACTCCAGCGTTTGTGGGATGCGCGAAAGCGGTAAGCCAAGCTCGTCACATTCTTCGAGCAGAGTGCGGACTTTCTCGCCTGATGGTCGCGATTCGGCTAATACGATACGTTGAGGCTTGCGGCCTTTGCGCTCTAGCTTATTGACGATGCGAGTAATCACATCGGAGCCACCATAAATACGCACACCATGCACTTGCTGGCCGCGGCGATCGTTATCGTCATCTACCAACCCTACCACGCGATAAGGCGCATTAGGGTTGCGTCGCGATTCGCGGATGAAAAGCTCGGCCGCATCATTAGCGCCAATCAGTAGCACGGGCACTTTATGCGGCTGGGCGAGGGTGAAATCCATGCCAAGGCGCTGGTCTTTTAACATGCGGTAAATAAAGCGTGGTCCGCCTAGCATGGCCAGTAGCAGCAGCCAATGAATGGCGGGCACCGAGCGCGGCACACCTTCAAGGCGTGTGGCAAAAAACAAGATGAGATAGAATATGATAATTAAGAGGGTGGTTGCCTTAGTGAGCGTCAGCAAATCTTGCATGGAAGCGTATCTCCACAGGCCACGGTACAGGCCAGCGGCGATGAAAACTAAGGTTGCCAGTAGTATGAAAGGCAAAATAGCGTGTGTAATAATTTCACCGCTAAATTCCATCATATTATCGCCAAGGCGCAAATAATGCGCTAGCCACAGGCTAACCCCTGCCATGAATAGATCATGAGCTAAAGCGCCACGGCTGCGCCAATTACGCGGAAAGTGCATCGCTTCGCTGTGTCGCTTGTGGTGGGATGACGGTTTGTGTGGCGGGCTTTTTGGCACTTAAAAGCAAAAGCCATAATCCAAAGGCCATCACATAAGCAGCGCCTATAAGAATGAGAGTATCTTGCGGATAAAGCATGGTAGCGGCTGCCAGTGCGATGAGTAAAATATTTAACAGGCTGATACGAATTACAACCCAATCGTGCGTATAACCGCCGCGCACCGCTTTTTGATAAGCATGTTGCGAATGTGCTTCCCACACTTTTTGAGCCGTAATTAAGCGTTTAAGGAAGGTGAGCCCACCATCAATAAGGTAATAGGCGGGTAAAATTGCCGCTGCCGCCCAATGGCCTTTCGCGGCCAATGCCAATAATAAAAACCCAATGAGGTAGCCAAGAGCAACACTCCCCACATCGCCCAAGAATAATTTTGCGGGATGCCAGTTGAGCATTAAGAAGCCTGCCGCCGCCGCCGCAATAACAATGCCCTCTAGCCCGATGATGCGAATGCCGCTGGTCATCATAGATAAAACGCATAATCCGCCGCCAATGGCGATGGTTTGAGCACCCGTAATACCGTCAATCCCATCCATAAAGTTAAAGAGGTTCATAAAGCCAAGTAGCAATATCCCTGCAAATAATTTATCGGAGAAGGGGTTGAATATTCCTTGGAAAATTAATCCATCAAAATGCGTATCAACCACACCATTTGGTATGAATAGCAGCGTAACGGCGAGGATTTGCACAAGCAAGCGCCAGCGAATGGCAATGCCGCCCTTATCGTCCATGAAAGAAGCAATGGCGATACCAAGGGTGGCCACTAATAGTGTGGTCGGCGTGGCTGCAACATAAAGAAAGCTAATGATTGAAATAATAACGGCAATGCCGCCGCCGCGTGGAATAGGCTGTTTGTGATTACTGCGTTCGTTTGGCTCATCCATCACATTGGTGGAGGCTAATACAAGGCGCAGCACAGAGCAGCCAATCCACGAAAAAGCGAAGGCTGACACAATAATGGTCACACTATAGAGCGAAAATAACATAATGGCGGTATAGACCTTCTGTGAAGTTTGTGCAATTGCCGCTTTTCGCTTGCACCTACCTAAAGCACCCGTCATTTTGGGCATACCTTTAATGAGAGTGCTAATTATGCCTGAAAAATATCGTGCCCAAGCTAACCGCTTGCTGAAAAAAATTGATGAAACTTTGCCGAAAAAAGCGAGTAAAGATTTACGCGCTTTCGCCAAACAGTTTTATGCAAAAACGCCGGTCGCGGATTTAGAAAACCTTGCACCTAAAAATGCAGTAGAAATAGTACAAGAAGCCTATCAGGTGATGGCGCAGCGCAAAAAAGGGCAGATTAAAACCGATATTACTACTGATAAGGCGACAGGCCGCACCATCCTAACCTTGCTTAACGATGACATGCCGTTTTTGGTAGATTCTATTACCTCAGCACTGTCGCGTTACAGTATTTCGCCGCTCAGTGTTATTCATCCCATTCTTACCGTAGCACGTGATGCTAAGGGTAAATATAAAGCGATGGGCAAAGAAGGCGACGCGAAAGAGTCGTATATTCGTATTGAAATTCATGCGCTTCCCGAAAGCCTAACGCCAAAGGCGCTTTTGAAAGAATTACAAGAAAGCCTCGATGTAATTCGCAAGGTTGTGGCCGATTGGCACCCAATGGTGGCCTGCGCGAAAGATACTATCAAGGCGTTGGAATCAAGCAGTCATAAAAATGACGAATCGCAAGAGGCAGTTAGCTTCTTGCGCTGGGTGACGGATGATAATTTCATTTTCCTTGGTGTTATTGATTATGACTTTAGCGGCGGCAAAGATTCATTCAAGGTCGTCAAAAATAGTGAACGAGGAATTTTCACACTTGATCAGTTACGCTTAAAGCCCAAGGGCTATACGGCCATGACAAACGAATCAAAAACCTTTGCGCTAGAGCCAGAGGTGGTAGAAATTACTAAATCGAAAACGGTTTCCGTGGTGCATCGCCCCGTGCAGATGGATTATATTGGTGTGAAGCGCTTTGACGATAAAGGTAAAGTAATCGGTGAGCGCCGCTTCCTTGGCCTATTTACATCAAATGTTTATTTCCAAAGCGCCGAGAATATTCCGATTATTCGCCGCAAACTTGATAGTGTTCTAAATCGCGCTAATTTTGATCCTCATGCGCATGATGGTAAGGCACTTAAAACGATTCTTGAGTTTGCCCCGCGCGATGAGCTATTTCAAATGTCTGAACAAGATGTGTTTAATTATGCCATTGGTGTTTTGTCGGTTGAGGCTAGTCCGCGTGTACACTTGTTCTTGCGCCGCGATAGGTTTGAGCGATTTGTTAGCTGTATGGTGTTTGTGCCGCGCGACCATTTCAACACTAATTTACGCGAAAAAATCCAAGGTATTTTGTCGCAGGCTCTAAATGGTGATGTTACCGACTATTACACCCAGCTTACCGATTCGCCTTTGGCGCGCCTACATCTTATTATTAAAACAGAGCCAGGTAAAATTCCGAATGTTTCGTTGGAAGAATTGGAAGAGAGCATTGCCGCTGTTACTTACGATTGGCAGTCTCGCCTTCGTAAACAGCTAATCGAACAATATGGCGAGAAAGAGGCTGAGGCGGTATTCCACAGCTATAAGGGTGCGTTTAGCACATCATATTCCAACTATTACGCACCGCGTAATGCGATGCATGACATTACTAAAATTCGCCAAGTTATTGCGGATGCTACAATGGGCATTGAGCTTTATCATAGCAAAATTAGCGGTGATAATAGCCTGCGCCTAAAATTTTATAACCCTGAAAAACAAGCGGCCTTGTCAGATATTCTGCCGATGCTTGAAAATCTCGGTTTTAATGTAATTGATGAACATCCCTTCCGCGTTGAACCGCTGAATGAAGGGGTAAAACAGGTTTGGGTGCGCGACTTTACGCTGACGCTTAAGCAGCCACAAGAAAATCTAGATATTGAGAATCTAAAGCCTCTACTAGAAGCAGTGCTACTGCGCATATGGCAGGGCACGGCTGACAATAACGGTTTGAATGCTTTGGCATTATTGGCTGGGTTTGATTGGCGACAAATTAGCCTGTTATTGGCTTACAGCCGCTATCTTCGCCAAACGAAAAGCACCTATTCTAATAAGGCGATGGTGAGTGCTCTGTGTAAGAATCCAGAAATTGCGAGAAAACTTCTCGATTATTTTGAGGCTCGTTTTGACCCTAAAAAAGCATCAGAGAAAAAAGCAGATACAATACAGGGCGATATAGAAGCGCTAATGTCTGATGTTGCGAACCTAGAACATGACACAATTTTAGGCATGTTCCGCGATTTAATTACGGCAACTTGGCGTACTAATTTCTATCAGATGGATGAGAATGGGGATGTAAAAGATTATATCTCCTTCAAATTCGATTCTTCCATTGTGCCTGCTTTGCCGCTTCCACGCCCTTACACGGAAGTATTTGTTTACTCTCGTCGTGTTGAAGGGGTTCATTTACGTGGTGGTAAGGTTGCTCGTGGAGGGCTGCGTTGGTCCGACCGCCGTGAGGATTACCGCACCGAAGTGCTTGGCCTTATGAAAGCGCAAATGGTGAAAAATGCTGTGATTGTGCCTGTGGGTTCAAAGGGTGGCTTTGTAGTGAAACGTCCACCAACGACAGGTGGCCGCGAAGCCTACATGAAAGAAGGTATTGCTTGTTATCAAACCTACCTCCGTGGATTGCTTGATATCACTGATAATTTGGTGAAGGGCAAGCTTGTGCCGCCAAAAAATGTAGTGCGTCATGATGGTGATGACCCCTATCTCGTTGTAGCCGCAGATAAAGGCACAGCCAGTTTCTCCGACTATGCAAACGAGGTTTCTGCAGAATATGATTTCTGGCTAGGCGATGCATTTGCCTCGGGTGGGTCGGTTGGTTATGACCATAAGGCGATGGGTATTACGGCTAAAGGCGCGTGGATTTCGGTTCAGCGCCACTTCCGCGAAACGGGTGTGGATATTCAAAAAGAAGATTTCACCGTGATAGGCATTGGCGATATGTCCGGCGATGTATTTGGCAATGGCATGTTGTTGAGCGAACATATTCGTCTGCAAGGTGCATTTAACCATCTTTATATTTTCCTCGATCCAAATCCCGATGCGAAAAAGACGTTTAAAGAGCGCTCACGCTTGTTTAAAATGGATAGAAGCTCGTGGAGTGATTATAATCAGAAGCTTGTTTCTAAGGGCGGTGGGCTCTATTCGCGCACCGATAAGCGCATTAAAATTACGCCACAAGTGCGCGATATGCTCAAACTTAGCGCCGACGTGAAAGAAATGACACCGAATGAGCTAATTCAAGCCATGCTAAAAGCGCCTGTCGATTTATTATGGAATGGCGGTATCGGAACTTATGTGAAGGCCGAAAGCGAAACCCACGAACAAGTGGGCGATCGCGCCAATAATTTACTGCGTATTAACGGCAGCGAGCTGCGCTGCAAAACGATAGGCGAGGGCGGCAATCTTGGTTTCACCCAGCTTGGTCGTATCGAATATGCTGCCAACGGCGGCCGAATCAACACGGATGCGATTGATAATTCGGCAGGTGTCGATTGTTCGGATCATGAGGTGAATATTAAAATCGCCTTCCGTTCGATATTAGAGTCGGGCAAGCTTACCATGAGGCGCCGCAATAATGTGCTTGAAAAAATGACAGACGAAGTGTCAGAGCTTGTCTTGCGCGATAATTTGCTGCAAACGCAGGCTATTTCGACAGCGCAAATTCAGGGTCTAAGCTTGTTAGAATCGCAAGCGCGCATGATGGATGCATTCGAGCAAAAAGATCTCCTAAACCGCAAAGTAGAATTTTTGCCCAATAGCAAGGTAATGAAAGAGCGTAAAGCCAGCAATGAGCCTTTAACTCGCCCAGAATTATCGGTGTTATTATCATATGCGAAAATGGATGTTTATCGTGAATTGCTTAATAGCTCTTTTCCTGAAGAGGAGTATCTTGAGCAAGATTTACTACGTTATTTCCCAACGCATATGCGCAAAGACTTCGCCGAAGAAATTAAAGGCCATCGCCTGAAGAAGGAAATTATTGCTACCTCCACCACTAATTCGATTGTGAATCGGGCGGGGATTACCTTCTTCTTCCAAATTCAGGAAGATACAGGCCTTCCTGCTTGCGACATTGCGCGTGCCTATGTAGTTGCGCGTGATTCCTTTGGAGTGCGCGAATTATGGCAAGATATTGAGAATGAAACCTCACTACCTGCGGCTACCCGTGCCGAGATGCTGGCGCAAATAAGCCGCTTCCTAGAGCGCGTGGTAATATGGATGCTGCGCAACCTGCCGCAGCCACTTTATATTGGTAGCACAATGGATAAGTTCGCTGATGGCATTGATAAATATCTCGATATTTGTGAGAAGTTAATCTCTGATACGCTGCAAAAAGCCTATGAAGATAAGAAAGACCGCTTCCTAGAAATGCATGCTACGCCGAGTTTAGCGAACCGTATTGCGCGATTGGAAATTGCTTCTTCCGCGTTGGATGTGCTGAAGCTAGCGCAGGATAATAATCTTGAGCCTGAACAAGTAGGTAAAATTTACTTTGAGCTGGGTGCGCGCCTGCGACTAGGGTGGCTGCGCCGCGAAGCATCGCGTATGCCCGTGGCAAGTTATTGGGAGCGTTTGGCTGCCAAGGCTATCATTAGCGAGCTGTTTGACCAGCAGCGCCGCCTTGCCGCTACCGCTATTCCCTACATGAGCAAAAAAGGCGATTCCGATAAAACGCTTGATGACTGGCAAGAAGGCTATTCGAAAACATTAGCTCGCTTCCGTCACTTTGTTGATGACCTGAAAACGGCGGAGGAAGTGACTTTCCCCATGCTGGTGATTGCCTTGCGTAATGTTGAGGCGATAGGCTAAGGCCATTACTGGTGCAACAATGTCACGGCTGTGGATAAGTTTTTGATTATTTAGTCTGCGCTAGCGTGAGGTAAGAAATGCTTAACCTTTGCCCGATAGGCTTATCTTATACGCCCACAAGAGGCGTAACTAACGTTAAGTTGCGGGAAATATAGTAATATGAATAGAAAAATTGAGCGTAAAGCTAAGCGCGAACTCATTGAGATGAGCTTCATGCGAAGCAAAACCAAGGGTCATACGATTGAGCAAAAACCACGCTCAATGCTTGAGATGACGCGTGAGGAATTTGAATCGCGCCTAGTACAACATAAGACTAAGGCTAAGGCTGATAATCAGGTTCACTAAGTTTAATCGTTAAAAGTGATTATTCAGGTCGCGCCACTCGTCAGAGTCATCAACTTTTGTTTTGTTGATAGCCCACCAGCCACCCCATTGCGGGCGACGCCAAAGGCCACGAACCCAGTTCCAAAAACGCATAAGCTACTCCTTTTAAAATGACAGTAGCAGTTCCGCGTAAAATAGGAAGTTACAGAATAAACAAGCTAATCATCAGCGGTACATAGAGCAGCGCGAATAGGGTGCTAAGGAATAAGGCCGTTGCCATTTTCTCGGGCTCGGCATTCAGCAAGGTTGCGAAAATAACAGAATTGACCGCCAGCGGCATGAAGGAAATTAGCAGGGTGGTGTGATGCACGGTTTCGCTGAACAGGTGCAGACAGTGCATATCAAGCAGAATAAGCCCGCCCACCATTAACGGCCATGCGATGAATTTGACGATGAAGGCCATGGTAATAAAGCGCCAATCAATCTTTAGTGAGGTGACCCCTGCTAGCGCAATGCCAACGACCATCATGCCCAAGGTTGAATAAGCGCCTTTAATGCCAATGAAGAACCCCTCTAAGAAGCTAGGCACTGAAAGCTGGAATAAGCTTAGCAGAAGGCCAATAAGTGCTCCATGCAGCATAGGTAGCTTCGCCATCTTAATAATGGCCTCGCGGGTTGAAAAATCGCCCTTAGTGGTAATGTAATAACCAAGTGTGGTTTCAAACAGCATTGTACCAATGATGGTCATCATATAAATGCCAACAATAGGCGGCTCAAATAGCAGCATGGCAATGGGAATGCCAAAATACCCTAAATTGCCATTACCGCTTGCAAAGGCAAGGATGTTGGCCGATTTATCAGTATAGATGCGCCGTGCGATAGCATAATGAATAAGGCAAAGCGTGCAGGCGATGATGAATATAAATAGCGGAAGCAGCAAATATTGCGGCTGCATATTGGTTTTGCTAATGCCATATAAAAATGTAAGCGGCACAATGAAGTAGAAAAGCAGCTGAGATACGCTCTTACCGTGTATGTCAAACTTTCTTGCCGCAATAAAGCCAATTGCAATGCACAGGTAAAGCCCTGACATTTGCAGCAATATGGGAAAAGCGACATCCATAAAGGATGCTTAGCTATTCATTTGCTGGAAGAAATCATCGTTCGATTTTGTGTCTTTCAACTTACCGTTCAGAAACTCCATCGCATCCAATGGGCCCATAGGGCTTAGGATTTTCCGCAGCATCCAAACTTTGGCTAGTTCGTCCTTATCGTAAAGAAGGTCTTCCTTACGCGTACCTGATTTGGCGATATCCATCGCAGGATAAACGCGTTTGTCAGAGAGCTTGCGGTCGAGCACGAGTTCGGAGTTACCCGTACCTTTGAATTCCTCAAAGATAACTTCATCCATGCGGCTACCCGTTTCAATCAAGGCAGTGGCGATGATGCTCAAAGAGCCGCCATTCTCGATATTACGTGCTGCACCGAAGAAGCGTTTCGGGCGTTGCAATGCGTTAGCATCCACACCACCGGTCAATACTTTACCAGAACTTGGCACGACGGTGTTAAAGGCACGGCCTAAACGGGTGATAGAATCGAGCAAAATTACGACATCTTTTTTATGTTCAACAAGGCGCTTGGCCTTTTCAATTACCATTTCTGCGAGTGCTACATGGCGGTGAGCAGGCTCATCGAAAGTGGAAGAAACCACCTCGCCTTGCACAGAGCGATCCATATCGGTAACTTCCTCAGGGCGCTCATCAATTAGCAGTACAATGAGGTAACATTCAGGATGGTTCGCCGTAATTGAATGGGCGATGTTTTGTAGCAAAACGGTTTTACCTGTGCGTGGCGGTGCCACAATCAGCGTACGCTGGCCTTTACCTTGTGGTGAAACTAAATCGGCCACGCGCATAGAAAGGTCAGGTTTTTTGACAATCTCTTTTGGCTCTACTTCCAAACGAATGCGTTGGTCAGGGTAAAGCGGCGTAAGGTTATCGAAGGTCGCTTTTTTCTTCGCCATTTCCGGCGGATCATAATTGATGGCCGTTACGGTATTCATAGCAAAATAGCGCTCATTATTGCGCGGAGAGCGTAACTCGCCCTCAACCGTGTCGCCTGTGCGCAAGCCGTATTTCTTAATTTGCTTGGGCGAAATATAAATATCATCTGGCGCCGCTTGATAATTTGAATTAGATGAACGCAAGAAGCCAAATCCATCGCTTAGCATTTCTAGCACGCCTGCGCCTTCAACCGTATCGCCCGCTTCGGCCATTGCCTTTAAAATGGCGAAGATTTGTTCCTGTTTCAGCATGCCCGAGGCATCTTCAACATTATGTTCTTCGGCCAGCTTTAGTAGCTCGTCAGGGGATTTGCGTTTGAGTTCTTTGATACTTGCAGACATAGAATAACCTTAAAAATAGGGGGGTAGAAATTCGCGCACGAACGTGGCGTTTGTGGATAAGTAGCTTAAAGGTACAAATTAGTCAAGCTGGAAGCCTAAAATGGCTTTAGTACCGCAAGGAAGATAATGGCAATTAGCAGCAGGGTTGGTACTTCATTGGCCCATCGATAAAACTTGGGGCTTTTAGTGTTAACATCTGCCGCGAACTTTTTGCGCCAGCTTGAACAAGCGCCATGGAAGCCTGCCATCAGTAGCACACATAGAAGTTTTGCGTGAATCCATCCGCCCGAACCTGGTGCGCCATAGCCTGTGATAACCACTAGCCAAATACCAAGGGCAAAGGTTAAAATCATTGCGGGGTTCATTATGTAGCGCAGTAATTTATGTTCCATCACCTTCAGCGTTTCAGAAAGCTCCGAACCTTGCGCGGCGCTTGCGTGATACACATAAAGCCGTGGTAAGTAGAGCAGCCCTGCCATCCATGCTGTGAAGCTAATAATATGCAGCGCTTTAAGCGTAAGGTATAAGTTTGCGTCCATTACTCTTGCTTAATCCACCATGTATCAAAACCCAAGCCATATTTGGGTAAAAGCTTGGGGCGGCCAAATTTATCCCAGAAGGCCATGCGGAAGCTGCCACTGTGCCAATGAGGGATGACTGTATGGTTGGAGAGTAAAATGCGGTCTAATGCGCGTGCGGCTGGCGTTAAGTCTTCAAGAGTGCGGGCGTTATTGATAGCCTTCACCATCGCATCGACTGCTGCACTGGACATGCCAGTGATATTATTACTGCCTTCAACCGTGGCTTGGCTAGAATGCCAATAGTTAAATTGTTCAATCCCAGGGAAAATCACACCGAGATTTATCCAGTTGGAAATAATATCGAAATCGCGTGTTTCAATGCGGCGCTGATATTGGGCATCATCGACCAATCGCACGCGCCCTTCAATGCCCAGTTTTTTCAATCCGCGTAGCATCGGCATAATAACGCGCTGCATGGTGGGCTGGCTAAGCATAAATTCAATTTCTAGCGGCTTACCGTTGATGGGGTTAATGCGCTTGCCGTCTTTTAGGGTAAAGCCAGCTTCATCGAGCAAGGTTTGCGCCTGTAGCAAATTCGTTCGATTTTGGCCGGTGCCGTCAGAGGTGGGTAGGGCGGGAATTTCCGTAAAGACTTCTGCAGG
>JALZUV010000276.1 GCA_023301245.1 Rickettsiales bacterium | reverse complement strand
ATCAGTTCAGCAGTATCTTGGTCAATCGACTGATTCACCGTCACCATTGAGCCCATTTTCATGAGTTCTTTTACTACATCAACCGCGCGCTCTGCCATACGGTTAGCAAGTTCTTGCACCGTAATAACTTCAGGCACAACAACATCGCGGATACGCTTTTCACGAGCCTCATCTCCAAGCCCTAATTCAGCACGACGTGCTTTTTCACGCGCACGCTTAACTGATGCTAGCGAGCGTTGACGCTTGCCATCACCATAGTTGAGCGCTTGCTGAACGGTCATTTTACCGCCACGGCGAACATCATTGCCGAGCTTCATTTTATTAGAACGGTCACCCTTATTGTTCGCGCCCTTTTTATCGTCCACCTTCTTATGCACTGGAGCAGAAGTTTTTTGTTCTGGCTTCTTTTTAACATCCTTAACAACAGGAGGCTCAATAATTGGCTTATCTGGCTCAACAATATCATTGCCGCTTGTTTGCTTCTCACGCACCTTAATCGCCGACTGAATATGCGGCTGGTTTGCGTCCGATTTACCATTTTCTTTTTGCGCAGCTTGTGCTGCTTCAAGCGCTTTTTGGCGAGCCTCTTGCTCACGAGCACTTAGACCTTGCTGGCCTGCAGTCGAAACAGCTTCACGCTTCATTTCGCCACCATCACGGCTGTAGTTACGGGTTTTACGTACTTCAACGGTGACGGTCTTTGAGCGCCCACGCTGGAAATTTTGCGTCACTTTTCCGCCCTCAACCGTTTTGGTTAATGAGAGCTTACTTGGCCCAATTTTGAGCGTCGATTTTGACTTGTTATCTTTTTCTGCCATGTGACTTTTTCTAATTCCTTAACTATGCGTTTGCGCTTATAGCGCATCCTCATTCATAAATCCAGCCCATAGAGCATGAGCTTGCTTAATTGCTTTCGACAAGCCGGCCGATCTAACAGCTAAATGCACTGGGTTAGCAATATTCAATGCAGCGCCTAATTCATCGCGACTAGCAGGTTGAATAATTGCAATCTCGTCAAACGACTGTTTATTAACTTTTTTCATCCCATCTTCCGAAGCATCAGTCGCATGGATGAGCAATCTAGCATCACCTGACTGCAACATGGAAGCGCATTTCTCGTAACCATTGACCATTTCGCGGCTTTGATAGGCACGCGCAATAAGGCTCAACACACGCTGCTTTAGCGCCTGCTCTACCTTTTCCACTAAATTATCGGGGATAGTAACTTTTTGCTTTGCACCACGTGCCAATAAATTCTGCTTCATGGCCTTTATAAGTTGCAACTTATTAGGTGAAACCCACACCCCGCGACCTTCTAGCTTACCTTTAACGTCAAAAGTTATCACTCCATCTGGCGAGGCGACAAAGCGCAGCAGATCGGCTCGCGGCAGGCTATCGCCTGTAACGACACAGCGCCGCATAGGAGTCTTATCCCGCGGCGCTGCTTCTTCTGACTCTAATTCTAAATTAAGCTGACTCAGAGGACTTATCTCCTTCGTCACCGTCGAACCAATGCGCACGGGCACGCATAATAAGATCATCAATCTCATCATCGCTTAGTGGCGATTTTGGCAGGTAATCTTTATATTCGTCGCGAGCAAGGTCCGCAAAATCATCAAGTGACTTCACATCATTTTCAGCGAGTTTCAATAGATCGTCATTTGAAATACCTTCAAACTCAACCAAATCTTCCTTCACACCCATTTCACGCAATTGTTTTTGTGTTTCAACACGCTGCTGCTCAATCGAATCTTTCGCACGTGATTGAAGTTCACCCGCAATATCTTCATCGAAGCCTTCAATGCCGCCTAAATCTTCAGCAGGAACAAATGCAACTTCCTCAACGCTTGAGAAACCTTCTGATACGAGAAGATGCGCAATCACTTCTTCCACGTTCAAGGCGCCGACAAACATTTCAGACAGACGGTTAAATTCACCTGCACGACGCTCAGACTCTTCGTCCTCGGTCAAAATATCAATGCGCCAGCCACAAAGCTGCGAGGCAAGACGAACATTCTGACCACGACGGCCAATAGCGAGGCTTAACTGGTCATCAGGCACAACCACTTCAATGCGGTTAGTATCTTCGTCAATCACAACTTTAGCTACTTCAGCAGACGAAAGCGCGTTTACAACGAAGGTCGCATCATCAGCAGCCCACTCAACAATATCAACTTTCTCACCTTGAAGCTCGCTCACCACGGCCTGCACGCGTGAACCGCGAACACCCACACAAGCAAGAATCGGGTTAACCGTAGGGTCTTGCGTATAAACCGCGATTTTCGCACGACTACCTGGATCACGGGCCACTGCACGAATTTCCACCAAACCATCGTAAATCTCTGGAACTTCTTGGCTGAAGAGTTTCTTCATAAAGTCGGGGTGAGTACGAGATAGGAAAATTTGCGGCCCTTGGCGCTCTTTATCAACATCGGCGATATAGGCACGAATACGATCCCCCGTACGGAAGGCTTCACGCGGGATAAGCTGATCGCGGCGGATAATGCACTCAGTACGACCGAAATCGACAATTACGTTACCATATTCCATGCGCTTAACGACACCAGAAGCGATTTGCCCCACCTTATCTTTAAACTCTTCAAACTGAACTTCTTTTTCAGCGTCGCGTACTTTTTGTACGATAACTTGCTTTGCACTTTGCGCTGCAATACGGCCAAAATCAATCGGAGGAAGCTCATCTTTGATTTCAGAACCTACTTCAAGAGCTTTGTCATCTTTTTGTGCTTCAGTCAGACGAATCATTTTAAATTGATCATCTTCTTCTTCAAACTCATGGTCATCTGCTACAACCGTAACCACTTTATGCAATGTAATACGGCCATTCTTCGGGTTCATTTGCGCACGAACATCGTGCTCCGCACCATACTTACGGCGGGCAGCGACCTGAATCGCTTCTTCCATTGCTTCTAAAACGGTTTCTTTACCGATTCCTTTTTCGCGCGCGACTGCATCTGCAATCTGCACTAATTCTGTTCCACCAAAAGCCATAACAATTCCCTCGTGTTTATGCGTTTAATTTTGCTTCGATGCGTTTTTGGGTTTCATCCATCAACTCATCGGTCATTACTAGTTTCGCTGCACCCATATCTTCTAGGGGCAGCTCAAATACCTCACCACCATTTTTCAGGGTAACAACTTCTTCGGTTACTTCAGCAATCGTACTACGGAAGCGACGGCGGCCATTTTGCGGCACAGCCATTTCTACTTTTACTTCATGGCCGATATAATCGGTAAAATCTTGCGCGTTCATCAGCGGGCGGTCAACGCCAGGGCTACTTACTTCTAGTTCATAAGCCCCTTCTATTGGATCTTTCACATCAAGGAGCGCTGACACCATATGGCTAATTTCAGAGCAATCATCGACCGTCATTTCAGCGCCATCCAAACGGTCAGCCATAAGCTGTAATATACGGCGGCGCTCACTGCCTTGCCATATAACACGCACTAGACGATAACCCATTGCTTCCACACTGGGCTCAATAAAAGGCGCAACGGCCTGATGTATCGATGATGTTTGCATCATTTCCTAACTGTAACCAAAAGAAAAGGCGGGCTCTCGCCCACCTGTTATGTAGCAGTTAGTAATAGCCTTGCCACTTAAAGGCAAGTAATTTAAATAAAAAACCACTTCACTTTATTTTAAAAATCTATAGAAGGCAGTTCTAACTTTTAACTAGAGAGTATGACTATGAAATCGACTACAATTGTAATTTTGGCTATTATCCTTGCTTTTGGTATTATTGCTTTAAACACTATGTCTAAAGATGGCAGCATTACTGAAACCTTCACTGAAGCGGCAAGTGACGCTGGTGGTACATTAACTGACCTAGCCTCTGACGCTGGTGACATGGCTTCTGATGCTGGTAGCAGCATGACTGACATGGCGAGTGACGCTGTTGACGCAACGGCTGGCGCTGTAACTGACGCTGCTGATGCGACTGCAAACGCTGCTGGCGATGCAATGGACGCAACAACTAACGCTGTAACAGACGCTGCTGACGCAACGGCTAACGCAGCAAGCGCAGCGGTTGACACTACAACAAGCGCAATGGACGCCACTACAAATGCAGTGACTGATGCTGCTAACGCAACAGCAGCAGTAGCAGGCGACACGATGAACGCAGCAACTGACAGCGCAACAGCCGTAGTAACGGGTGGCGTAACAGCAGCAGCTAGCGGCGCGGTGGATGCAGCAAGCGATGCAGTAAGCGCAACGGCTGATGCAGCAGTAGATAGCGCAACAAGCGCTGTTACGGACGCAGCTAATACAGCAGCAACTGACGCGTTGGGCTCTACAGCTACTGACGCCTTAGAAAATGTTGATGCATTGAAAACTGACATGGGCAACCTGTAACTTTCAAACGATACTAAACGAAAGCCCGCTAGGAGAAATCCTAAGCGGGCTTTTTTATGTCTAAGCTTTACTCACACGCCACAGTTCAAACTTCTCGTCGTGCTGTACCTTACAAAGCAAGAACGCAGAATGATAAGATTATAGAGACGACTGAACCGCCCTAGCACCAAGATAAAAAAAGGCCAGCGTGTAAACACGCCGGCACAAGGTGGGGAAACTGTGAAAGCATTTAATGCTGTTGCGACTGATTATGCAACTGAAAAAAGACATGCTGTTGATTTCTTTTAATTTCTTCCAACTCGTGCTTATGCATTACTCGGTCGAGCGACAATTGTGTAAAATTAAGGAAGGAAATAATAATAACCTCCATTTTCTCTTTAATTTTTAGTATGATAGCATCAGCAATATTAGCGAATGCCTTGCTCTTCTTCTTCAAACTACCGTGCAATTTCAACGTATAATCGTCAATTGCGGTGTAGACTTTCCGCAACGCTTTTTCAATCTTGCCGCGCGAGCTATGCTCGGGCTTGCCATCTGCAAATTGGATAAATTCATCGGTGAGAGTATCCGCCGATTCTTCAAGCTGCGAAATTAAAGGCTCCACTAGCGATAATTGAGCGCTTGCGGATTCAGCAAATTCGCTATCAATCGTTTGCACCAATTCTTCAGCATAATCGTAGAGCTTCATAATCTCTTCATATTGCTGGCCTAATTCTTCTGTCTTATCACTCACTAGATGCTCCTTCTCATTGACGAGAATTGTTATTTCTTCTTACCTTCAACATACCTATAGGCTGTGACGACATTATGACGGAAGCATGACGATTCCGTTACGAAATCCTTAACGCGTTAATTTTTAGCCTAGCTTATGGATTGAGCTTTTTTCAACATCCATCACGAATGGGCGGGATAATAGCCCTTCAATCGCTTCATTCACATTAACGCCCTTATGAATAATACGCGAAACTGCATTACAAAGCGGCATAGGTACGCTTAACTGCTCAGACAATAGTGCAACCGACTCGGCCGTAACCATACCTTCCGCCAGCGAGCCTTTTGCTTGCAGTCCGTCTAATTCGTTCTCTTGGCTCGCTAAGCGGCAGCCATAAGAAAAGTTACGCGATTGCGTGCTCGAACAGGTCAGCACCAAATCGCCCATGCCCGATAAACCCATCAAATTTTCGCGACGGCCACCTAAAGCTTCCGATAGGCGCATCATCTCGGCTAGCCCGCGAGTAATAAGCGCCGCTCTTGCATTTTCGCCGTAGCCCATGCCGATAGCAATACCACAAGCAATCGCAATAACATTCTTCACCGCGCCACCCACTTGGGTGGAAATAATATCATCCGTATAATAAGGGCGTAAAAACTTGC
The DNA here is from genome assembly GCA_023301245.1 of Rickettsiales bacterium. Taxonomy (GTDB): domain Bacteria; phylum Pseudomonadota; class Alphaproteobacteria; order Rickettsiales; family JALZUV01; genus JALZUV01. Next base: position 8,346 of record JALZUV010000276.1, on the reverse strand, counting down.
CCCCCACCGCATAGATAAATTGATTCGCAATCACTTCATTTCGACAAGCAACCGTGGTGGCAGTAGGCAAGCCACGCGCCACCTCTACCGCAAAATTAGGGCCCGAAAGAATTAGCACAGGGTTTTTCGGCAGAGTATCTTTCAACACGTCATGCATAAGTGAGAGGCTACCGCGCTCAATGCCTTTACTAGCAATGGCGATGGGCATTTCCGCTGGCAGCACGTCAGCCAGCTTAATACACATAGCGCGAATATTCTGCGCGGGCACAGCGAGAATAATAAAGTCTGAATCGCGGATATCGCTTAAATCGCTGGTGACAAGAATATCAGGGTCAATAAAGATATCAGGCAAGTAAGGCATATTCGTACGCGTTTGACGCATAGATTCCGTTAGGCTTTCGTTACGCGACCATAAGACCGCCTTGCTACCCGCACGGTTAGCGGCAATAGCTAAGGCCGTGCCCCAGCCACCCGAACCTACAACAGAAACTTTTATAATATCGCTCATCTACCCAGTGTGACTATCTGGCTTAAACTGTGCAAGCATATTCCCCATGCTTGAGAGGATAATATTTTGCAACATAATTGTATGGTTAGGCACTGGCGCAAGATACACCCTGCCCGTGCCTTCTAGCACGCTTACCAGCACCTCACCCGAAGTGACGGTTCCCAGTAACGAACGCGCTGATTGGCGAATAGAAAAATCGAGAGCATCGCTGCGCGCGACCGCAAAAGAGCCATCAATCACCAGCCTATCATTTTGCAAATCAATCACTTCAATCGGGCCAGGCGATTGAATAACTACCTTACCCGTGCCACTGACTGCGGTTTGAATAATCCCCTCGCCTGAGAACATACTGGTGCTGACCTTATTGATAAACATATCGGCATTCACGCCAATATCGCTCGCCCAGTAAGCACCACGGTCGAGAATAAACCGCTCATCATTTAAATCTAACTCATAGAAGTTTTTAAACGAGGGCTCTAACACCAGCTTGCCCGAACCTTCGTAAACAGGACGAAACGCCCGCTCGCCCGAGAGTTTCGACTTAAAGAACCCCTTGATAGATGGCAGGGTCGACTTCATTTCAATCGGCCCTTGGTAATAGCGCATCGCCCCTGCCTCGGTACGAACCTCCTCATTATGAAGTTCAACCTCAACATAGTTGAGCAGGTCTTTCTCTTTAATCGTCCATTTTGGCATAAGTAACCCATAACAAAAAAGGGAAGCCTAAGCCTCCCCTTTCTTACATTTTATCGGCTTTAAAGTCGATTAACGTCTGTCACCGAAGAACTGAAGCAACATGATAAACAGGTTGATAAAATCTAGGTACAGGCTAAGCGCACCCATAATCGCGGCTTTGCCCATAAATTCTGGGTTACCTTGTAGCGAGTAATAGGTGTTTTTGATACGCTGAGTATCGTAAGCGGTTAGGCCAACAAATAGCAGCACACCGATAGCGCTAGTGATAAAATGCATCATCGTGCTTTGCAGGAACATATTCACAACCGAAGCGATGATAATACCAATCACCCCCATCATAAGGAAGCTACCCATACCTGAAAGGTCACGCTTGGTGGTGTAACCATAGAGGCTCATCGCACCAAATACGGTCGCGCTAATGAAGAACACACGCGCAACAGAAGTTCCAGTATACATCAAGAAGATGTTAGACATAGATAAACCCATTAGTGCTGCAAAGCCCCAGAAGGCCATTTGCGCAGCTTTAAAGCTCATGGTTTGCATCTTAAAGCCCAAGAAAAGCACCACGGCAAGCGGGGCAAAAGAAATCACATAGCCAAGCGGCTTCATGCCGACCATCGCCATGCTTCCGTCAGCAAGTGGCTGTAATTGATAGAATAACGACATTAGCGCATCTGATTGCACCGTAACGAGTGCTAGCGCACCTGTTACTGCCAAAGCACTGGCCATATAGTTATAAACCGTCAGCATGTAGCTGCGTAAGCCTTCATCAACAGCTGCTGATTCAGCGCTAACAACTGCAGTATTTCCGTGTTTCCACATATCCATAATAGATATTCCTCCGTATGCGGTTAAAGTAATTCTCCCTACTAATATAAGGCAATTCATGGGGCGTTACAAGGTTAACTGGAAGAAATAGGCATTTCCATAATGTAATCATCCATGCTGTAACCCTGACCAATATCAAGCACATGCTCACCTGTAATTTCAAAGCCGTAGCGCTTATAAAAGCCGATGGAATCAATATTGTCGCGGTTAACACGTAATCGTAAAGGTAAATGCGTAGGTAGCGCCTTCAACAAAGCCGTACCCATGCCCTGCCCTTTAGATTCTGACGCAACATAAAGTTTATGGATAAAACTATACCCATCTTGTTCGCTCGATTGCACATAGGCTTTCAGCTCGCTGCCACTCTCAACAACAAGAAAAAGTCTTTTTTCATCATTCATTTGGTCACGAAGAAACTGGGGACTATACCAAAGCCCCAGCATATATTTCACCTGTGCGGCACCAATAATAGGCGTATAATGCTCCCGCCAAATACGATGAGCGAGGGTGGAGAGTTCTTCTAAATCCGCTTCTATAACACAACGGATTATAAAGCCATCCCTAGTCATCGTTCGCAGCGCGCTTTGCATCGCGCTTATTATAGCGCTGCTTGATGCTCCACTGCTGTGCAATTGATAGCAAGTTGCTGCTTACCCAGTAAAGCAACAAACCTGCAGGGAAGCTGGCAAGAATCACCATGAATATCCACGGCAACCAGCCCATAACTTTAGCCTGCATAGGGTCAGTCGGCTTCGGATTCAATTGCTGCTGCACCCACATAGTTGTCGCCATTAAGATAGCGAGAATACCCAAATGCATTACTTCAGGCGGCATCCAGTCGATAAGGCCAAATAGCGTAAAGATGTTTGAGGGATCCTTCGCCGATAAATCTTCAATCAAGCCATAAAATGGCGCATGGCGCATTTCGATGGTCACGAATAACACTTTATAAAGCGCGAAGAACACAGGAATTTGAATAAATAACGGCAAACACCCAGCGGCAGGATTAATTTTTTCCTTCTTATAAAGCTGCATCATCTCTTGCTGAAAACGCATTTTATCGTTCCCATGACGTTCTTTTAACTCTTTAAGTTTCGGCTGCAAGCGTTTCATTTCATTCATAGAAACATAGGATTTATTCGCCAGCGGATACATCAACAACTTAATACCAATGGTCAGCAAAATAATCGCTAAGCCAAAGTCACCTACAATGCCATAAAGGAACGTAAGTGCCTTAAAGATAGGCTTGGTAAGAATGTAGAGGAAGCCAAAATCTACCGCTCTGTCGAATAATGGAATGTTATATTCTTCGCCATAATTATCGAGCAGCTCCAGCTTTTTCGCCCCTGCAAATACTAGACTTTCGTAAGAGTCACTCGTACCCGCTCCTACCACGCGCGACTTACCAAGGAAGTCGGCTTGATAGCGGTGATAGCCATTGCTAGTGGTATAACCTTTAAAGTTGCCCGTGAAACTTTCGCCTTCATGCGGGATAAGCGCGGTTAACCAGTATTTGTCGGTAATACCTACCCAGCCCTCGGTATTAGCAAAACGCTCGGGGCCATCGTCAATTAATGTGTCATAGGCAATTTCAGTTAATGCACCATCGACCACGCCGATAGGGCCTTCATGCAGAATGATTAGCTCTGATACCGCCCCTTCAAAGGTGCGATTGATAAAGCCATAAGGCACGAGCTCAAGCGAGTTTGCCGAACTATTGATAACACGCTGCTGCACTTTAAACAGATAAGCCCCTTCGAGCGTTATTTTGCTTTCAAAACGTACACCTTGGCCATTATCCCATGAGAGTGTCACAGGTTTATCAGCCGTCAGCGCATCGCTATCAGCTTTCCATACGGTTTTACTGTTGGGCAATTTAACGCCACTGGTACCTTCAGCAGGCAACCAGCCAAATTCGATGAAATATGATTCAACACCGCTGGGCTGAAGCAGCACTACAGAAGGGCTACCCTCTTCTAGGGTTTCATCATATTCTTTAAGCTTAAGATAATTAATACGACCACCTTGCAAGGCTAATGCGCCCTCCATCTCAGGCGATTCAATCGTAACTTTTGCTTGGCTGCTCGCTTGTTGCTCCGCCGCGGCTCTATCTGCTTTTACGGTCTCTACAAAATTCTCTTGCAGTTTCTCTTCGAGCATCTCTTGACGCGCGGCAGCTTCAATATTCTTCGTTTGTGCGGCATCTTGCGCGGGTTTATCAAAAAACACCTGCCAAGCAATTAAACCCATCCCAATAATGATTAACGCAATAATGAGGCGTTTTGTATCTTCTGGGTCGTTCTGATTCAGCATTCCAGCCATAAGAATTCTCTATTTTTATTTTTCTTCCGGTACGGGATCAAATCCCGATTCGCTGCGTGGATTACAACGTAGCAATCGTTTAGCGGTAAGTGCGCAGCCGCGCAAGACCCCATGCGAAGAAATTGCCTCCATCGCATAGCTTGAACAGGTGGGTTGAAAACGACAATGAAACCCAACATAGGGCGATAACACAAGCTGGTAGCCACGTATAAGCTTTAGCAAGAACCACTTCACGCGCTATTTGCCTTTTTATTTAATCGCGTTACAGCCTCTAGCATTTCTTGCTGCAATAGCGAAAACTCCATTTTTGCGGCAGAGCTGCGACCAATAAATACATAATCGGCGTGCTTTAATAAATGGTCAGACAGAGTTAAACGAACCGCTTCACGCAGGCGGCGCTTAATGCGATTACGTACCACGGCATTGCCTTGGCGTTTAGTTACGGTAAATCCAACGCGAGAGGAAGCTTCGCCCGTGTCTTTACGCAATTGCATAACAAACGATGGGCGTTTCCACACGTAAGGGGATTTGGCAGCGAGGAGGAAGTCGGAGCGTTTTTTAAGGCGTTCCAAAGGAACAAATGCGCAATTTACGCGCTTAAGCGCTTGCGACCCTTTGAACGACGGCGATTAATAAGCGCGCGACCATTTTTAGTCGCCATGCGTGAACGGAACCCATGACGGCGCTTGCGGACTAGATTACTAGGCTGAAATGTACGTTTCATCGGAATTCTCTCTTATATTATCTTGCGTTCAGGAGGTAGTTTGTAACCAGTGCGCCCCCTAGTGTCAAGCACCTATAAGCACGGCCTTCGTCATTTTGTGAAGAGTGTGGATTATGCACACCACACCTTACTGCGCGCCAACAAATTGATCTTCTTTGCCTAGCTGGGGGGTGTCGTAACATAAAACATCGGCGCGGGCTTTGTAGCAATAACGCGACTCCATGATGATGGGGTCAGGCTTTGGCTCTTCTTTGCCGTACATAAGCTCATGCACTTCTTGGCGGGTAGCAGTGGTTACATTACTCATATCTTCACAAGCCGTAAGACCAAGCATAAGCGCCAATGCGATAATGGTTACTTTAATCATCTATTACTCCTTTTAGGCCAAGCGCCTTTATATCGGCGACAATACCCTGCTCGTAAGTGGGATACAACCATTCTCCTTTAGGCAATAGTTGCTTAATCTTTTCATTCTTCACGCGGCGGTTACTGTTGTAGAAACTCCTCGCCATGTCAGATAATTGCGCGTCTTGCCAATCGACTCGCGGCGGAACCTCTATGCCAAGCGCCTTAGCCGCAAATTCGGCCACCTCATGCGAGGGGGCGGGTAAATTATCACACACGTTATAAACCTCACCTGCTTGAGGGGTGGCGATAGAAGCTTCAAGCGCGAAGGCAATATCGCTGACATGAGTACGCGAAAATACCTGCTCTTGTTTATAGGTTAAACTATCCAACCCCTTGCGAAGGCGGCTAACTATCCCCCTACCCGGCCCATAGATGCCCGCCAAACGGAATAGGTGCACAGGCTGCTGGTGCTGGGTGTGGAGTGCCATCCATTTACGTTCTGCAACGACCCTAGCTCTGCTGCGCTCGTTATTGCCGCTAACGGGCGTTGATTCATCCACCCAGTCGCCTTGATGGTCGCCATAGACACCTGTTGTCGAAAGATAACCTATCCATTGCCAGTCATGCTTGGCGATGGTTTCGCCGTAATGGCCGATTACCGTATCGCCATGCTTAATAGGGCCGATAGTACTTAATAGGTGCGTATAATTCGACAAATCAGCCAACAGCTGCTTATCGGTAAAGTCGTAAGCTTTAATGCCTAAGCGCTCCATCTCGCGTCTTCGGGGGAGGTGGCGCGAAGTACCTGCTATTTCCCACCCCCTCGCCATCAACGACTTTGCCAAGGCTGCGGCGCTGTAGCCAAAGCCGAAAATAAATAGACGCTTGGTTTCTGACATTTGTGTGACAGCCCTTTAAGTTGGTAGTAATTTACCCTATATTTCCTTTATGAAACACCTTTTGTCCAGCTATGTAATGCTCTTTACTCTCATTTTATGGGGTAACGCCTCTTTTGCCGATGATGCATTAGGAGATTCCCTAGTCTATCACGCCTATTTTGGCGAAACACAACAAGTAGAGCAGCTACTGGCCAAAAAAGCCGACCCTAACACTAAAGATGAACATGGCTGGCCAGTTATCGCCGTAGCGGCAGATAGAAGCGATGGGCAAGCCTATGATATCTCTAAAGCCCTTATCGCTGCAGGCGCTGATGTAAATGTTGCACGTGGCAGTCATTACGCAATCTTTAATGCGATTAAACATAATAACACCAAGCTAGTGGCTCTACTGGTAGCGGCGGATGCCGACTTAAACGTAAAGAACGCTGATGGTCTAACCGTTATGGCCGCTGCGAGAAAAACTGCGAATGCTCAAACGATTGACCTACTCGATAAGCGCATCTTTGAAGCCATTGAACTTCAAAGGTTTTTACTTAGCATAGGGCACTTAAAACAACTAACCTCGCAATATGCTTTTCACCACTGCGCTTTTCAATATTGGGCTTATTACCATCGCTCTAAGCAAGAACGAGATATGGACGGCGAAAAGATTAAAAACCGCGCTCGCCACCATGCAAACGCAGCTTCTAAAATTGGCCTCCTTGCGCTACAATATTTCCCCCAAGCTTACAACCAGCATTACGATGTTATTGCGGGCAAACAGCGCAAGCATATTAGCGGCTCTCTAAACGAGTTAATTTCCAACCGTAACCGCCGCGCTATGGGCGTGGGAGAAATCAAAGATTTATTTAAGCGCTGTAATCTTAAGAAAACACCTGTTTATTTTCATGCAGTTGCGGCACCTTACTAGAAATATTAACTTGGTTTTAACCTATTTAGTGCTATCGGTTAATGATGACTGAATTACAAATGGATAGCCCACTAAAGTGGCCAGCACATATTTTACAAACCGAGCGCTTGCGTCGCGGGGTAAACCATCAATTTCAACAGAGCATGAGCGAAACAGAAGCCATCGCTTTTTTGCAAGATGAAGTTTCTCGTACCCCCGCTATTAGCTCGGCAAAGCTAACATGTAATGCTCTTAACATTAACAGCACCATGCCCACGCAATATTTAAGTAAACACCCTGGTGCATCGATATTACTGCGAGTTGATAATCAACAAAGCATTCTCTGCTGCGATAAATGGCAATCACTTACCCATAATATTTATGCGCTTCACTTAGCCGTACGCCAATTTCGTCAAATTACGGAATGGGGAATTGGCACACTCCCTAACTTACTGCAAGGTTTTACAGAGATCGCCGCAGGCCCTAGCACCCAAGCACCTGTGGGTAATGCTAATTGGCAAAAAATACTGGGGTTAAGCAGCAACGCCACACTGGACGATGCGAATGCAGTTTATCGCTCGCGCGCAAAAGCCGTTGCAAGTAACGACCCTGCGGCGCTGCAAACATTAAACCTCGCTATTGCCGAGGCTCGCACTCACTTTACCCCAGAAGAAGGCTAAGCAGCCACTTCGCGTAGAATATCATTCACGCCTGTTTTGCTGCGTGTTTGCGCATCTACCGTTTTAACAATTACGGCGCAACTCAAACTAGGGTCACCTGCTTTTGCAGGCGGTAATGTTCCAGGCACAACCACCGAATAAGCAGGCACCCTGCCCTTAATCACTTCGCCCGTCGCACGGTTGATAATTTTAGTAGAAGCGCCAAGGAATACGCCCATCGAAATAACCGCACCTGTTTCAACAATCACGCCTTCAGCAACTTCAGAGCGCGCACCAATAAAGCAATTATCTTCAATCACTACGGGGTTGGCCTGCAAAGGCTCCAATACGCCGCCAATGCCTGTACCGCCGCTAATATGGCAGTTTTTACCAATTTGCGCGCATGAGCCAATGGTCGCCCAAGTATCCACCATCGTGCCTTCATCCACATAAGCGCCGAGGTTAATGAATGA